>CALFUO010000100.1 GCA_937929895.1 uncultured Aquimarina sp. | reverse complement strand
TCTTTTAATAAATTATCAAACAACATATTTAAATGTATACTTTGTACATCGTTTAATTCTAAAGCTTGTAATCGTAAATGATTATAAAAAAGTAAGCCCGCACAATTCACTTCGTGATCGTGATCTTGTATACAATAAAACTCTTTATTAAAGTGTAAGACATTGTATTCTCCATTAATAGTTTCTATATGATGAGTATGAGACAATGCCAAAACTTTAGACTTACCCAAATGGATATCCCCACCATCAACTAAAATACATGCATCATCAGAATTCCCTTTAAGAATACATAGATCTCCTGCCTTTTTATGGTTGTTGAAATGTTTTAAAGCCATTATCCCCCCAGCTACAAAAACCGATTTAACAATGCTGTCTCTAAAAATTTCTATTGAAGCGTCTTTCATTTCAAATATTAAAATAATGCCGTTTGTTGATACACTGTACCAACATATGCATATAGTCTTTTTTTACCCAAAACATTACAACATTCTTTTGTAAAGAAAGCAATGAATAGTAAAAAAACCTTAAACATAAAAAGGCATATTTCTATCAAATGGAAATATGCCTTCTAATACCATTTCCTAATTGAATTTACCGAATTAAAAAGCCTTTTAAAATTTTACTTCAACATAAAAAACTACCGTAGCCACTGCTATGCTAATTTTTTATGATTTGTAAAACTCCAAAAATCATCTTTTTCTTTTAAGGTAAATTCAAATAAGAACTGGTATAATGTTTTGAAAGGGCACGGTACTATTTCAAAAAAGTTTATCCTTTCATCACTCGAACATGAGGGTAAGGAATAGAAACTCCGTTATTTTCTAATCGAATCTTAGCTTCTTCTAAAACAAAAAAGTGTACTTGCCAAAAATCCTCTGTATTCGCCCAAAACCTTAAAGAAAGATCTACAGAGCTATCCCCTAAATTAGCAACATATACCTCTGGTGCTGGATCTTTTAAGGTTAAAGCATGCTCGTTAGCCACCTTTAACAAAATCTCTTTTGCTTTTTTAATATCACTATCGTAAGAAACTCCGAAAGTTAACACATCCTTTCTTGTTGCTTCTGCGCTATAGTTTAAAATGGTGTCGTTAGATAATTTTCCGTTTGGAATAACTACTAACTGATTTCCTGATGTATTTAATTTTGTAGTAAAAATTGAAATCTCTTTTACTGTTCCCATTTGCCCTTGCGCCTCGATTAAATCTCCTATTTTAAAAGGTTTAAATAACAAAATTAAAACTCCTCCTGCAAAATTAGATAACGATCCTTGTAAAGCTAAACCGATAGCCAAACCAGCTGCCCCAAGCATTGCTACTAAAGAACTCGAAGCCACACCCAACTGCATAACTACTGTAATAATTAACACAATTTTAAGCCCCCAATTGATTAAGTCCCCTACAAACCGTTCTAAGGTTTCATCATAATCACTTTGCAGAAAAAAACGTTTTACTAGTTTGTTTACAAACTTTACGATCCACCACCCTACGATTAAAATTAAAATAGCAGAAATTAATTTTGGAGTATAATCAAACAATACGTTTGCTATTTTTTCGATACCCTCTTCCGAAAAGAATTCTTTTAAATTGTTTTTCATTTTTATAACCTTTTGTTATTCGACAAGCTTTACTGCTTGCTCTACTTCCGTAACAGGAAATTTGCATGCATTGTCTTCGCAGATAAAAATATGTGTTTTTTTATCATTAAAGCGCCCTTTAAACAAAGGATTTTCTGATGATTTTTGAGATAAAGCTATTAACTTATTGGGAATATAATATTTTTGAAATTCGGCTACTTTTTCTTTAGCTTTTTCCCCTACCACTACACACTCATAAAAAGGCTTTACAAAATTTAATTGTAGATCCATCCAATTGGCATAACCAGAGGAATATTCTTCAAAATTTGGTTGTATTTGATGTAACATTTGTTGGGCTTCTTTATAGTAAGATCTATCGGAAAGTAACAGCGACAATCTAAAGAACCCCTTTGCCAAAATAGAATTCGAGGCCGGAATTACATTGTCCGAATACTCTATATTTCTTGTTACTAAAGCATTGTCCTCACTCGATGTGAAAAAATACAATTGGCTCTTTTTATCATAAAAATGTTTTCTCACATACGCTGCTAACAACTTGCTAGAGGATAACCAGGTTTCATCTCCTGTATTTTCGTACAAACTTAAAAATGCATCGATAACAATAGCGTAATCCTCTAAATATCCATTGATCGTACTTTTTCCATTCTTATAACTGTGCCATAGCCTTCCGTCTACGGAAAGTTGTTTTTCTCTTATGAAATTGGCATTCTGCAATGCAATCGTCAAATAGTTAGGTTTCCCGAATACTCGATACGCATCTACATACCCCTTTAACATTAAAGCATTCCACGAGGTTAAGGTTTTATTATCTAGTCTTGGGCGTGACCTTTTAGCTCTTTCTTTTAGTAAAATAGACTTCCACGATTTTTGTTTATTTATAAAATCTTCGAATGATAGTTTATGTTTTTTAATAAAATCTTCATAGGAATATTTACGAATCAGCACGTAATTTCCATGCTCCCAATGACCATAAGAATTTATGTTATAGTAGTCCTTAAATAATGGATAATCTTCTCTTATTAATTCTTTCAACTCTTCCTCTTTCCAAACATAAAAAGCACCTTCTTCTAAATGATTATTTTCATCTAAACTATCGGCATCTAAGGAAGAATAAAACACCCCATCTTCATTGGTCAATTCTCTTTCAACAAATTGAAGCGTTTCTTCTACTACCTGCTTATACCAAGTTTTTTTAGCTACTAAATAAGCGTCTGAGTACAAACTTACCAACTGCCCATTATCGTACAACATCTTCTCGAAATGAGGTACATGCCATTTTTCGTCTACAGAATATCGTGCAAAACCCCCACCTACATGATCGTATACTCCACCATATGAGATTCTATCTAACGTATGTAATACATATTTTTTTAAACTCTCATTATTGGTTTGATGTGCATATCGTAACAAAAAATGATAATTGGTCGGCATCATAAACTTCGGAGCATAGTTTAATCCTCCTTTGTTACGATCGAAACTTTTAGACCAATTCTCTACTCCTTTCTGTAACGTTTCTACATCAAAAGAAATCTCATTATTATTAGGTTTTACCAAAGCAATCTGCTGCATTCCTTTTTCTAAACGATCTGCATAATCGACTAGTTTTTGAGGGTCATCTTCATATAATTTTTGAATTTGCTTTAAAGAAGATACCCAATCTCCTTTGGGGAAATAAGTTCCTCCCCAAATAGGTCTTCCATCAGGAAGTGTTACTACATTTAATGGCCAACCACCTCGTTTAGTCATTAGCTGTACTGCACTCATGTATACCTGGTCTACATCTGGACGTTCTTCTCGATCTATTTTAATATTGATATAATCCTTGTTCATTACATCGGCTACTAAAGTATCTTCGAAACTTTCGTGTTCCATTACATGACACCAATGGCAAGCGGCATATCCGATACTAATCAATATTAACTTATTCTTCTCTTTTGCTTCAGCTAAGGTCTTAGTATTCCATGGTTTCCAATTCACGGGATTGTGAGCATGTTGCAGTAAATATGGACTTGTTTCGTGAATCAACTCATTCGTAAATTCTTCTTCCATAACTTGCTCTTTTTGGGACAAACAACAAGTGGTAGTACCAAGTACTACCACTAATGCACAACATATTTTTATGAATCTCATTTCACTAATTTAGTGAAGTATCTAAGCTTTGCAATAATTCGAATGCTAAATCGTCGAAAACAGATGCATTTTTAGTATTCGCTAGTTTACAATTTGCTAAAATCACAACTCCTGACTTCGCATCCTTATCGACAACCATAACGGATTGATACCCCCCAGAAGTTCCGTTTTGAAACAAAATAGGTCTTTTTTCTTTCAGGTAATACATCCACCCCAAACCAACTGCTTGACTTTTATTTTTAAAGGTCATTTCGTGCGTAAGCAATGTACTCTTTGATGGGTTTTCGAATTGTGCTCTGATAAAATTTCCTAAATCATAAGCACTAGAAACCATCCCACCTGCAGGCGTCATCATATTAAAATCCCAATTCGAAGCTTTTTCTCCTTCTGCCGTTAGACCTGGTACTAACCTATTTCCTGCTATGTCTCTTCTGGTTCCTGTACTAGCCATTGATAAGGGGTCTAGAATACGTTCTCGAAGCATTAGCTCGAAAGGTTTTTGTTCTATTTTACAAAGTGTCATTCCTAAAATTGCTGAACCGATATGCGAATATCCAATAGTTGTATTCGGTCTATATTCAAACCTCATTTTTTTATACAAGTAATCATAAAAAGCAACTCTATCATAGGCTTTAAATGGGTTTTTTGGATCCGTCTTACTGTAGTCAAAATTAGTAGGTAACGTTGGTAAACCCGAAGTGTGATTTGCTAATGACAAAAAAGAAATCGACTGATGGTTGGCAAATGGGCGCTTATAGTACCTGTTAACAGGGTCTAATAAACGTTGTATTTTTCGCTCTACATATAATTGAGATAAAATATTTGCTGTAAACACTTTTGTTAGAGAGCCTATTTCGTAAACTGAATTTTTATTTGAAATAGTCCTTAGAGTTTTCCCCTCTTTATAAACTCCATAAAAGATTGTTCTATCATTTTTTACCAATGCAATCGAGATATTAGAATTCTCTGGAACTTCTTGTAAATACTGAAAAATCTGATCTACTTGTAATTCAGACATCCCTTCTTCTACACGAAGGTTATTAACAATAGATGTTGTTTTTTCTCTAGGTGTCGTAAAAAAACATGTCAAAAATGTAATAAAGCTTATAAACTTCATAATAACAATAGTTTTGGATGATAAATAAAATTAGAGCTCTCTAAAATTATTTCTTATCAACACACTTATAAACAAGTTATCAATACGGTTATAAACAACTTTATTAACAATTTTAAATTAACTCTATGAAAAACAAAAGTTATTAACACCTTTTAAACCTTAAGAGCTTTCTTAAACCAAAACAGCTACATGAAATCACTCATAAACAAACCCCACTTCTCCTTCGTTTGCTAGACCTTCCCTACTATTTAGCAGTTCTAAAGCTAGTTCGTCGAACATATTTCGCTTACTCGTATCTACTAATGAACAATTGGCTAAGATTACAACTCCAACTTTAGACTTCTTATCAATCATCATGGTAGATTGATATCCTCCCGAAGTTCCATTCTGAAATAATATAGGTTTACCGCTTTTAGTCGAATACATCCATCCCAAACCGACAGCCTTTTGATCGTCTTGATATGTAATTTCGTGTGTCATCAAGCTAGCTTTAGAAGCATTTACAAATTGAGATTTCACAAATCGAGATAAATCAGCCGTACTTGACAATATTCCACCTGAAGACACGAAAATATTGAAGTCCCAATTAGGGATTGGCTTTCCTTTAGCATTTAAGCCTTGTACCAATTTCCCTTGTACATTACTCCTAACTGTACTGGTACTACTCATCTCCAAGGCATTCAACACATATTCTTGTAACAATGTTTCGTAAGACTTCTGTTCGATCTTACACAGTGTAATTCCTAATAGGGCTGTACCTATATGCGAATACAACATATGTGCTCCCGGAGCATATTCGAATCTCATTCCTTTATAGATATAATCGTAAAATGCATATTTGTCGTAAGACTTAAATGGATTAAGGTCTACATTTTTATTCAACCTTAAATTTGAAGGGAGCGAGGGTAAACCCGAAGTATGATTTGCTAGGGACAAAAAAGAAATGAATTCATGATTGGCAAACGATCGCTTGTAATATTTATTTATGGGATCATTTAACCTTTGTATTTTTCGATCAATAAATAATTGCGCCAGAATATTACTTGTAAATACTTTGGTCAAAGAACCTATCTCGTACACTGTATTTTTATTCGAGATTGTTGTCAATCTATTATCTTCTTTATAAACCCCATAATACTGTGTTGTATTCTCATTTACCAAAGCAATCGAAATATTCGAATGATTTGGTACTTCTTGTAAATGGCTAAAAATCATC
>CALFUO010000099.1 GCA_937929895.1 uncultured Aquimarina sp. | reverse complement strand
TTTCATTGAAACGGTCTATATTCTAAAGTTTCGGATGCTAGTGAAAACATGTATTTAACTTACCGTTTCAATTTCTTGTTCAATGTCTTGAATTAGGAAAAGTTTATCGTTGTTGGTGATAATTTCATTTAAACTATCTAGATGCTTATTTTTTATTTTTATTTTTTCTAGTTGATTAAGATGTTTAAGTTTATGGGTGTCTGTGCCGAAAAAATCATAAAGACCATCTTGTAATAGCTTTACTGCTGTTTTATTAATTTTATCTCCGTAATAGTCACTTAGGGATAATGCATTTAATTGTAGCTTAATTCCTTTAGATTTCATAATAGAAAAGGCCTCGTAATTATCATGGTAATAACCATATCTTTCAGGATGAGCTAAAATAGGGGTATAGCCATTCAATTGTAATTTGTAAAGAGTCTTGTCTAAATTATCAGACGCATGAAGGTAGGACATTTCAACAAGAATATGATTTCCAGCCATTGGGATTAGAGTATTTGATTGATCTATTTTTTCTTCAAAATCATAATCAATCATATATTCGCTAGAGCAACGAAGTTCTATATCAATTCCATTATTTTTTAAGCCAATTCGTAATTCTTTAAAAGCATTTTTTATGATTTCAGCAGTATTTGGGTAATAGTCGCTCATCGTGTGAGGGGTTCCTATAACTCTCTTAAAACCAATTTTTTCGTATCGTTTAAGTAATGCTATTGATTGTTCTAAGTCTTGTGCACCGTCGTCTATACCAGGTAATACATGATTGTGAATATCTGTTGCTCCCTTAAGTAATTCTTTTAGTTGTGATTTTCTGCTAAATAAGTTCATCAAGTAGTGCTTTTGCTTTGTTGTAATCTTCTAATGTGTCTATACCGATAGGTTCGTGGTCGGTTTCTACCATCTTGATTTCGTAACCATTCTGCAAGACACGAAGTTGTTCTAGTTTTTCAGTTACTTCTAGGGACGAAGGAGGAAGAGAAGTAACTGTCTTTAAAAAGGATTTAGTATATCCGTAGATCCCTAAATGTTTATAATAAGATTGTTTGGTTGTTAATTCGTTTTTATCTCTAATAAAAGGTATTGCTGATCTAGAAAAGTATAAAGCCCTTCCGTTTTTATCAGTAACAACTTTTACATTATTTGGATTGTCAACTTCCTCTTGCCGCTGTAGTTGATGCATTGCACTAACCATGTAAGTATCTTCTGATATTGCATTTGCAATTTGGTCTATAAGAAGAGGCTCTATAAAGGGCTCATCACCTTGAACATTAATAATATATTTACAATCAATCTGCAATACAGCCTCAAAGATACGATCAGTACCCGATAGATGATTTTTGCTTGTTAGTATTGAAGTGTCACAGAATGTTTTGCAATGTTCTAATAATTCTTCAGTATCCACAGCAATTATTACTTCATCAATATTTTTGGCTTTCAAACATCTTTCGTAAACGCGATGAATAATACTTTTTCCACCTAGATCTAACATTAACTTGTTAGGTAATCTAGTGGAAGCTTGTCTTGCAGGTATAACTACAACCTTATTGTACATTATTAAAACTTGATTTGATGTAATTGTATAATACCCTTTAAATCAGTTTTTTTGCCAACGAGTAGGCAACCAATCTTATGGTATAGCATTTGTTTTTTTGCCTCAGTCAGTTTAACATGAGGAGCTATAAAACGTGGATTTGGGGTTAAAATTTGTTCTAAAGATAAAGAAAAGAAATTTTCTTGAAAGTTTAGCATAGCACGACGTAAATCACCATCTGTAACTAAACCTTTGACATTTTTTTTATTACCAACGATACCTATACCAAATCTTTTTTTATTAATAATTTTAATAGCTTCGATTATAGAAGTGTCTTCTGATAAAAAAGGAAGGTCTTTTGAAATCATCGATTCTTCTACAAGGTTTTTCAATCTTTTCCCTAAAGTTCCACCAGGGTGAAGTGAGGCATAGTTTTCTTCTTTGAAGCCTCTCTTATGTATTAAAGCTATCATTAAGGCATCTCCTAAACATAATGTTAAGGTACTGGAGGTAGTAGGTGCCAAGTTAAAGGGGCATGCTTCTTCAAATTTTCCAATGTATAAATGAATGTTACTTTGCTTAGCCAAAGTTGAATTTGGTTTGCTAGTTATAGAAATCATTTTGAGACATCTATCCTTTATGTAGGGTAATAAATTTAAAATTTCTACCGTTTCTCCAGAATTTGCTATTGCAATAATAACATCTTTATCAGAGATCATGCCTAGGTCACCATGAATAGCTTCTGACGGATGTAAAAAAATACTAGGGGTGCCTGTACTGGAAAAGGAAGAGGCAATTTTTCTTCCAATGATTCCAGATTTACCAATACCTGTAAATATCACTTTTCCTTTACATCTGTAGATTAACTCTATAGCAGCATCAAAAGATTCATCAATAGTCTTAGAAAGGCTTTGTAGCCCTTCATATTCGTTCTTAATTACGTCTAATGCTATTTGTTTAAAGGATTTTTTCAAATTTCTAATTTTGGAATTTTGTTAAATACCAATCTATTGTTTTTATAATACCAGAGTCAAAGTTTTCTGAAGCTTTCCAACCTAATTTAGTCTCGATCTTAGTAGCATCGATAGCATATCGTCTATCGTGTCCAGCTCGGTCTTCAACAAAAGTGATTAACTCTTTATACGAATCAGACTTAGGTACTTTTTGGTCTAGAATTTCACAAATAGTATTTACAATGTATAAATTATTTTGTTCATTGCGTCCTCCGATATTGTATACTTCTCCTGAAATACCAGTATGAAATGCTAAATCGATGCCCATACAATGGTCTAGAACGTATAGCCAATCTCTAATATTTAATCCGTCTCCGTAAATAGGAATGGGTTCATTAGCTAATGCTTTTCGAATAATTGTTGGAATTAATTTTTCATTGTGTTGACACGGACCATAATTATTAGAACAGTTTGTGATGATAGTATTCATACCATAGGTGTGGTGGTAGCTTCTAATAACCATATCACTTGATGCTTTAGAAGCACTGTAAGGAGAATTTGGAGCGTATGGAGTTTCTTCTGTAAATAGACCAGTTTCTCCTAATGTTCCGTATACTTCGTCTGTAGATACATGTAAAAATCTACAATGTCTATAGTTATCTTTAAATTTGAATGGTTTTTCCATCCAAAATTTATAAGCGACATCAATTAAATTGAATGTGCCTTTTACGTTAGTTTCAATAAAAACACCTGGATTCGTAATAGAATTATCTACATGAGATTCTGCAGCGAAATGTAATACTCCTTCAATATTATATTTTTCGAATATAGACTCAACTAAAGTACGATCAGTAATAGAACCCTCTATAAAAGTATATCGTTCTAATTCAGTATCTTTTAGTTGAATATTGTCTAAGTTAGCTGCATAGGTTAATGCATCTAAATTAATAATATGATATTCGGGATGATTAGCTATAAAATGATTTACAAAATTGGCACCGATAAATCCAGCACCTCCAGTAATTAAAATATGTTTCATGTTAGTTTTATAGGTTACTCAGGCATTCCTTCAATGCCTCTCTCCAATGTCTAATTTCAATATTAAAGTTAGTTTTAATTTTGGTTTTATTTAAAACACTGTAATGTGGTCTATTTGCCTTAGTAGGATATTGTGACGCTAATATGGGAGAGACTTTAATAGTTTTTTGTTTGATTTCAAAAATAGCTGTAGCAAAATCATACCAGCTACATACTCCTTCGTTAGTATAGTGATATATATCTACTTTATTTGTGTCTATATTAGGGATAATTTTTAGAATGTGTCGCGCCAAATCTCGTGCGTAAGTTGGACTACCTATCTGATCGAAAATAATATTTAATGCATCACGAGAATTAGATAATTTAAGCATCGTCTTTACAAAATTATTGCCAAAGCTAGAATATACCCACGAGGTACGTATAATGATGCTATTTTTAGGGGCAACATTAATTAAAGATAACTCTCCATTTCGTTTTGTCTGACCATAAATATTGATAGGAGTGGTATTGTGATCTTCGTTATAAGGTTTAGAGGTTCGTCCATCAAAAACATAATCTGTTGAAATGTGGATTAATTTAATATTAAATTTTTTTGCAACTTTGGCTAAGTTATCTACTGCTTTATGGTTTATATCATCAGCTAATTCGTTCTCATCTTCAGCTTTGTCTACAGCTGTATATGCAGCACAGTTTACTATGGCTTCTATATTTTCCTTTTCAATACTATTGCTTACAGAAATGTAATCTGTAATATCTAAGTTACTTCGGTTAGAGAAAATTAGTTTAAATTCCGAATATTCATTTGCGATAGTTTTAAATTCACTACCCAGTTGACCATTAGAACCAGTAATTAAAATATTACTCATAGAGATTAACATTAAAATCAAATAAATCGGAGCAATTTTTTAAAGATGGCAATTCATTATCTTTTTCAGAGAGAATAGCATCTTGAATATTAATCTTCCAATCAATACCTAATTCAGGGTCACTAAAATTAACACCTCTATTATGTTTAGGACTATAGTAGTTATCACATTTATAAGAAAATATAGCGGTATCACTCAAAACAACAAAACCATGTGCAAAACCACGAGGAACAAAAAGTTGCTTTTTGTTTTCGGATGTTAAGCTTACAGCTACATGCTTTCCAAAAGTAGGAGAACCTTTACGAATATCTACGGCAATATCTAAAACATCACCTTGGATTACCCTTACTAACTTACTTTGGCAAAAAGGGGGGATTTGAAAATGTAATCCACGAAGTACTCCTTTCTGAGATTTAGATTCGTTGTCTTGAACAAAATTAATATTCGAAATAATTTCAGGTAGTTTATTCTTATTGTAAGACTCAAGAAAGTATCCTCGATGATCCCCAAAGACTTCAGGTTCTAATATCAGGACATCTGGTATATCTGTTAGGGTAATTTTCATTCTATTTCTTTTTTACGAGTCTTTTTAGATATTGACCATACTCATTTTTAGATAAGGGTTGTGCTAGTTTAAGTAATTGAGACGAAGTAATATATTCTTTTTCGAAAGCAATTTCTTCTAAACAAGCAATTTTGAGACCTTGTCTTTTCTCTATTGTTTGTATAAAGTTAGAGGCTTCTAGTAATGAATCGTGTGTACCAGTATCAAACCAAGCAAAACCTCTTTTCATTAGTTCAACTGAGAGACTTTGTTCTTCTAAAAAATATTGATTTAGA
Source organism: uncultured Aquimarina sp. (assembly GCA_937929895.1). Taxonomy (GTDB): domain Bacteria; phylum Bacteroidota; class Bacteroidia; order Flavobacteriales; family Flavobacteriaceae; genus Aquimarina. Next base: position 36,749 of record CALFUO010000099.1, on the reverse strand, counting down.
GAAGTGATTTCTAATTCACCTCTATGGCTTGGGGTTATCGTTTCAGCAACTTTAATCACTTCATTTGGGTAAAAATAAACACCAACAACAGCGTAATTACTTTTTGCTATTGTAGGTTTTTCTTCAATACTTAAAACATCTCCGTCTTGATTAAAATCTACAACCCCATAGCGTTCTGGATCGTTAACATAATACCCAAAAACTGTTGCTTGTCTCTTACTCTCAACGTTATGTACTGCTTGTTGTAACATTTCGGGTAGTTTATGACCATAAAAAATATTATCACCAAGTATTAAACATACATCATCATCACCAATAAAATCTTTTCCTATAATAAAAGCTTCAGCTAATCCATTAGGATGCGGCTGTTCGGCATATTCAAAGGAGATTCCTAAATCTGAGCCATCACCGAAAAGGCGTCGAAAAGAAGGTAAATCTTGAGGGGTAGATATAATCAGTATCTCTTTAATGCCAGATAACATTAATACAGAAATAGGATAATAAACCATTGGTTTATTATAGACTGGGGTCAATTGTTTCGAAACCCCTTTTGTGATTGGGTACAGTCTTGTGCCACTCCCACCCGCTAAAACTATTCCTTTCATTAACTATTCAACATTACTGGCATTACTAACATGGTCACGTGTTCTCCTTCTTCTAATCCATCTAATGGAGTTAAAATCCCTGCTCTATTAGGTAAAGACATAGCAATTTGGACATCAGAAGATTCTAAATTATTTAGCATTTCAACGAAAAACCTTGAGTTGAATCCTATTTGCATATCATCGCCTTCGAATTGGCAAGTAAGGCGTTCTTCTGCTTTATTTGAATAATCTATATCCTCTGCTGATATATTTAATTCTGCTCCGGATACTTTTAAACGTATTTGGTGTGTTGTTTTATTAGAGAAAATAGAAACCCTACGCACCGAGTTTAAAAATTGACTACGTTCCATAGTCAATACATTTGGGTTTTCTTTAGGGATTACTGCTTCGTAATTAGGGTATTTTCCGTCAATTAGACGACAGATTAATTCAACTTCATCAAAAGAGAATTTTGCATTCGAATCGTTATATTCTATAGTGACATCTGCATCTAAAGTTCCTAAAACACCTTTTAAAAGATTCAGAGGTTTTTTAGGCATTATAAATTCAGCTACTTTATCAGATTTTAAATCATTACGAGTATATTTTACCAGTTTATGGGCATCAGTAGCAACAAATGTTAATTCTTCTGGTGAAAACTGAAAGAAAACCCCACTCATAACAGGTCTTAGTTCATCGTTTCCACTAGCAAAGATTGTTTTACTAATAGCATTTGCTAAAACTCCAGAATGGATACTAGTACTACTACTATCTTCTAATTGAATTACTTTAGGAAATTCTTCGCCATTATTGTAGGCCAAGGCATATTTCCCTTGTTCAGAGCTTATTTCTATAGTATTATTATCATTTATGGTAAATGTTAATGGCTGCTCTGGAAATGTTTTTAATGTTTCAAGCAATAGTTTTGCTGGAATAGCTATAATTCCTGTGTCCGAAGATTCTACATGTAATTTAGAAATAATCGTAGTTTCTAAATCCGAAGCAGAAATTTTCAAGTTATTATTATCTAATTCAAATAGAAAATTATCAAGAATTGGTAAAGCGTTATTACTGTTAATAATTCCACCTAAAAACTGTAATTGTTTTAATAAGTAATTGCTCGAAACAATAAATCTCATAATGTTTGACTTTAAATCATTACAAATATATGAGGAAGCATTAAGAAAAGTAGAGCTGCAACAAAATTAATTCGATTAGAATTTAACAACTTTTGAACACCCTTAGAGTCTACTTTACAACTATCTTTTTAGTTTCGTTAAAATTGGTGTTGAAAAGTTGAATAAAGTAGATGCCTTTTGTGAAGTTTCTTAGGTCTAATGATTTTTTTTTAGTTGAATCAATAATGAATTCAGAAATTATTAGACCTCGGGTATTAGAAAGGATGCCATAGGTTTTGTTTTGCAAAAACAAATTGTTTTCTATCCATAAAATATCATCAACAGGATTTGGATAAAGATGAGTCATATTATAGGTTAATTGGCTAGATGGTAAAGGAAGAGTTGTTTTTTTTCCTGCCCCCATGAATTTTATATCCCACGTAATAAGTGCGTCTGTAATAAGCTCTCCTTTGTTAGATATCAATAACCCCCAGTAACCATCGGTATTATCAATGGTTATATTTTGTTTAAAAGGACGGTTTCCAGTAACCTCATCAGGACATAGATTATAATTAAAAGCATTAGTGTTTTGTGTTTTCCAATAGCTTAAAAAGGTCATATTTATATTATCTAATCTAGTTTGACATGTTAAATGAAATAGATCCTTAGTTTTTCCTTTAGGGTCAATAAGTTTTATATCTAAATCTTCATAAACACCTCTTTTTAATTGAATAGTAACTTCTATATCCTTTAAATTAAACTTTTTATTAACAGGAATAATATATTTTTTATTTTGAATAAAACCATATTCCTCATAAGAAAAGCTTGTTGGAATGTTTTTGTTGATAGAAAAAGGTACATCATTTAAAGCATAAAATATATTATCAGAGGCTTTAACTTTTATTCTACAATGGTCACTTTGTATATTTATCGGAACTGTAAAACTAAAATTACCAGAGTTGTTAACTTTATTGGCTATCGGGTAGTCAAAATTTAATCCGTCAAGTGATAAAATTATATCAACAGTCTTAAAGTCCATACCGTCTTGTATTAGTGCATCAGCATTCCAATTAATAGTATAAGTTTGTCCTTGTTCCCAATTGATATTGGCTTTGTTTTGTGATGTTACTTTAAGAGGAGTATTACCAGAGGTTCTAACAAAAAATTTATCAATATCAAAGTATTGTCCATTATCGTCATCGATACGTGCCGAAGCAGCAAAAGCATAACTTCTTGGAATGTCGGATAAGCTATTGAAAGAACTATAGAGTTGGTTGTTTACAACATCTATAATAGGAGGAAAGCAAATTGTGTTTGAATGGGATAGTTGTGGAGATATAAAAGCAGGTCCTATTTCTGAAAATTGGATGCTTTTTTGATTTAGAGTTTCTCGATCTATTTGCTCACAATTATACCACACGTTTTCTAAAGGAGTTGAAGTTTCTATTTTTAGTTCGAAGGGGGTTCCAATAGGAATCGTATAATTAGGTATGTCTAGAATGGTAACTTTATTTACCGCATTATTTCTTAGGAAGTAATGACTTAAATGTTGTTGTATTTGTTCTATACTAAATACATGGTAAAAAGGAGCAGTATCAGAACTAATGTTCGAATCTTTTAATGAACAAATTCCCGCATAACTCATTATACTAATACCACTATCTATTTCTACCGACGAGTCATAGCTACGTGCACAATTCGCATTTTGAGTATGTGTAGCTCCTAATTGGTGTCCAATTTCATGAGCGAAATAATTAATATAAAATTTAGAGCCCTCAGGGACCGTTGCTCCTGTACTACCTTGCCACTTTTTAGAGCCGAAGGCTGTGTTTTTTCCCGAAGCGCCACCATTTTCTGTGGTAAATATATGACCTAAATCATAGTCATTTATATTGATTGTTTTAGAGATAACTTCCTCAGCAACGGTAAGAGCATCGTGATGGTTATTAATATGTTTGAATAAGATATGTGGGCCAATAAAAATTAGCTCATTTATTTGTGGAATAAGTTCAAGACGTATATTAAGATCTCTAGATACTACTTTATTAACTGCGTCAATAGATTTTTGTAATTCGCTTTTTATCAAGAATTTCTTTTCAGATTCACTTTTATGATGTGCGTCATATTTATTTATAAAATATTCTGAATACTGAGGTGAGGCAATTATTGCAGTTCTAATTACAATAGTTTCGTTATTACTAAGTATTTTCTTTGATGAGAGAATTTTAGAATTATTTAGATCACTCTGTATTTCGATACAATCAAAATTTTTATGATGCAATGGTTTGTTTGTAAAATTCTGAAAACCAAATACTTGTGTTTTGGGTAGGGATAAAAAAAAATGAGCATTAGAAGACTCTGCCGAAAAGGAGAAACTTCCTACGGCTAAGCAAAACAATAATGTTGCTAGAAATCTTAATCTTATACTCATTTATACTCATCATTGGACAAGTATTTTGTAGTTAGCAGTTTCTTTACCATTCTTCTCAATTTGAAGAATATAAATACCAGAAGCTAATCCCGAAACACTTATCTGTTCAACAGTTTCGGAAATCGAGTTTTTTTGCACTATTTGCCCATTCAAATCGAAAAACGTTACTTCGATAAAATCACCGTTAATTAAGGTAAACGCAGATGTGATTGTTACAATTTCGTTAATCGCCGGTATAGGAAAAATTTTAATAGTATCTCTAAAAGTAAGTTCTAATGGTATTAAATTTCCTGTACTGGGAAAAGATTTAGAAACATTATCGTTATCTAAAACTGTTGCTTCAAGAGTTACTTTTTCGATAACTTCATTTTCAATAGTAAAGTTTAATGGTATTCTTAAAAAGACAGAATCATTAAAGGAGTTTTCATTTATTACATTATTTATGATACTACTGTAATTAATACCATCAAACGAAATTTCAATGTTGTTTGTCGTTAAATTTAACACTTCGCCCGATATTCCATTTTTAAATGTAAGAATAATTTCACGATCTTTATTAATGTTGTTGACTTTTTTTATGTTAAAAATCAGATAGTTAGATGTTTTTTCTTGACTATTTGTAACTAAAAAATCTGTATTTGTAGGAAAATCTACTTTGAAAGTATTACTTACATTAAAGAATATATTATCAAGAGCTGTTACTCTAAATCTGTATAAATTTCCTTTTGGTGTAAGTAAAGGAATTACAATATCTTCTTGACCGTCATTTGGTGTAGAAGCTATTAAATTAGTTTCTACACCAGTTTCATTGTTTATAAGGTCAATACTTACATTTTGAGTATTAATAAGTACTTCGTCACTAATTCCTTTTGTCCATGTAAGGTTAACAGTGTCCATAGGTAGAAAACTCTCTATAGTATTCCCGTTTGTGTTTTTCGGTAATCCTACTGTAAAAGGGGTATTACCCACAGTATTAATAGTAGTTGCGTTAGAATACGAAATTCCTTGTGGTTTTCCGTCCCTTACGAGTACGTTAAAAGTCATTAGACGTTCTGTGCTCGGTAAAATTTCAAAACTAGAATTGGTTTGTTGCCCTGTAGAACTATTGGTAGGAAAATAACGTCGAGAGTTTTCGATAGGATTATAAACACGGAATAATGGTCCAGCAGGATCTGTAGATTCAGGAGGGCTACTTCCAATATCAGTATCTAATTGTTCCCAACTATAGGTTAGGTTATCACCATCAGAATCAGTAGCTGTTGCATCTAAGAAAAATGGAGTACCTATTGGTATGTAATGTTGTGAAGGTAGTTCTGTTATAATAGGCAAGTTGTTCAAAATAGGCTGTTTCTCAACAGAACAACTAAACTCTTTATCTTGAAATGTATTTAAAATTTCATCAATGCTTACCGTGTGAAAATAAGGATCACTAGTAGGTTGAATATCTAAATCCCCACAAGCACCAGAATATCCCATTATAGTTGTACCGCTACTTACTTCGATAGATGTAAAAGAATTTCTTGTGCCTGGTCCACAGAAAGCGTTAAAGGTATGGTTACCTCCTAACTGGTGTCCGATTTCGTGTGCGAAAAGGGTGAAGTCGAAAGCAAAACCTTCGGGTTCACTAGAAGCAGAAATGGCAGTAGCTTTTCTCGAATTGTCACAAAGAGATGCTATTAAGGCTTCACCAGTTCCACCGTTATTTGGAGAAGTAATAATATGGCCGATATCATAATTAGAATCACCAATAATGTTACTTATAATACTTTGTGCTTCTGCAGTTATTGTTGATAATAGAGAAACGGTATTGATATCAGAGAAAGGATCGCTATTTTTATCTAAATAGATAATTTTATCATTGTCTGCGACTAATTGTAAAGTAACACCAAGATCTCGTTCAAAAGCTATATTTATTTGATTTAGACTAGCTTCTATCTTTTGTAAGATAATTCCTTTTTTTTCAGTTTCGCTCGCGCTTTGTGCGTTAGCTTTATTGATAAAATAATCCGAAGTTTCTCCTGCCACAGCTACAGCAAATCGAATGATTCTTCTTTGCTTGTCTGGAGTAAAAGAATTGAAATACCGAGCTTGTGTGCTAATGTTTTTTTTTTGAGGGATCGTATTTAGTGAAATAGGTGTGTTACAACTAAAATCTTTGGTTACTTTCGAAGTATCTTTTTCTAAACTGTAATAGTTTTTTCTTTGATGCTTTAATTTCCAAGCACTACCGTTTTCAATAAAGTTTAATGTAAAAAGGTCTTTATTACAAGTTACACTTATGGTAGTTTTACCATTTATATCTGTGCCTTTAAAAGAGTGTATAAAAGGAAATTTAGCTTGTAAAGCAGGTGAAAACACTTCGTGTAATACAAGATTGTATTCTTTTATTCCTGTAGACGAAGGAAACGGTATTAAAATTTCTTTACTGTTTTTGGTGATAAGGAGTTCTAATCTATCAGTTAAAGCTTCACGGTTTAATTCGTAGGTATTTCCCGATCGAGCAGTCCAAATTTCTTGAGCAGAAACTTTAAAAATTAAGAAAGAAAAAGTAAGAAAAATAAAATTTCGCATAATGTAGTTGTTTAACATTCATCACAGCAATTGTCTGCTTTTATATATTTACAAGAAAGCACAGCAAATATTGCTCCAATTATAGGTGCTATTAAATATAGCCATAAATTTTCCCAATATCCAGCGACAAGAGCAGGGGCAAAAGACCTAACAGGATTCATCGAAGCATTAGTCATAGGGCCTGCAAATAGTGCTTCTAACATTACAACCCCTCCAATTGCAATACCTGCCATCATTCCCGTTTCTTTAGAGCCAGTAGAAACATTAATGATTACCAGCATTAGGACAAAAGTCAATAGTAATTCTAGAATAAACGCTTTTTCAGTACTTAAAATTGTTCTAGTTCCGCCTAAAGTTTCACTTTCAGGAAATAGATATAACACCAAAAAACTTGCAAGAACTCCGCCAATAGTTTGAAAAAAAATATATTTAGGAACTTCTTTCCAAGGAAATTTTTTCGCGTAAGCAAAAGCTATTGTCACTGCGGGGTTAAAATGAGCTCCAGAAATTTCACCAAAAGCATAGATCAATGCAATAACAATAAAACCCCAAGTAATCCCTATCCCAACATGAGTTACAGCTCCGCCTGTTACTTCGTTAACTGCCATTGCTGCTGTTCCACAAAATACAAGAATGAATGTTCCTAGGCACTCTGCTGCGTAATTTCTTGAATTCATAATAGAAGGTTTTCTAAAAGTATTTTCTAAAAGTTTGTCTTTGCTTGTGTTGTACAGAGTCGTAATCTTTCCATAAAGCTTGGATTGCTTTATTTTCGATTAATTCAGGATTGGTTTCTACTTTTTTTATTCCATTAGCTAAAAATACCTCATTCATTTCTTTAAATATTAAAGCTACGACTCCCTTATTTTGGTATTCAGGATCCACGCCGATTAGATAAAAAGCTGCGGTATCATTAATACGTTGGGCTTTTAAAATGTGTAAAAAACCGAATGGGAATAACTTTCCATTAACTTTTTGTAATGCTTTAGAGAAAGAGGGCATTACTATCGAAAAAGCAACAATTTCACCATTGCTATCGGTAACACAAGTAATATATTTGGGATTTACAAAAGGAATATATTTCTTCTTGTAATGTTCAATTTGATATTGTTGAATTGGTACAAAAGTTTGTAGGCTACTATATGTTTTATTTAATAAATCGAACATTTTATTCACATGAGGAATAATTTCTTTTGTAGACTTGAACTTTAATAAACGCAGTCCATATCGTTTTTTAATGATTTCACTAACTTTAACCACTTTCGGTCTTATACTTTCAGGGATTTGAATTCGATATTCGACCCAAGTAGCGCCATCTTCGAAGCCCAAAGTTTTCATGTGTTTGGGGTAATATGCTGCATTATACCAGGTAATCATGGTGTTTAACTCTTCGAAACCTTGGGTTAGCATCCCTGCTTTATCCATTTGCGAAAAACCTACAGGGCCTTCTATATATTTTAAGTGATGTTTTTTTCCGAAATCTATAGCAGCGTTAATTAGGGCTTTAGTAACTGCAATATCATCGATCATATCTAACCAACCAAAACGCACCTTAGGTTTATTTTGCTCTTTGGTTTCTAAGAAATTAACAATAGCAGCTATTCGCCCAACTATTTTACCATCTTTTTTAGCAAGAAAGAAAGCAGCTTTTGCATTCTGATAGACAGGGTTATCTTTTTGGGTTATAGCAGTTAGTTCTTCTTTAATAATAGGAGGAACGTAATAAGGGTTGTTTCTATATAGCTCATTAGGAAATGTAATGAACTGTATAAAATCTTTTTTATTATGGATTTCTTCTACGGAAATCATAGATGATATCATTTCTTTTAGGTAAGCCAAATATAATACTAATAGTTATGGTTGAATATTGATTTTTTCAGATTTTTGAATAAGGAAAAGAAGAAGTATTTTTTGATTCTTATTGAAACTAAAAAATAAATGTAATGAAGGTAATTGCCACTAATATAGGAAAACGAAGAAGCATTGAGTATAATGGACGTATTGTAGAAACAGGAATTTACAAATTTCCTAATTCAGAGGGTATCTATTTGGGAACAGAAGACGTGAAAGATGATGATGTAATGGATAGAAGATTTCATGGAGGAGTCGATAAAGCATGTTATTTGTATAGTTTGGAGGCTTATAAATATTGGAAATCACTCTATACGAACTTAGATTGGGATTATGGAATGTTTGGAGAAAATCTAACGATATCCGGTTTAGAAGAGAAGGAGTTGAAAGTAGGAGATCGATATAAAATTGGAGAAGCAACAATCGAAATAGCACAACCCCGACAGCCTTGTTTTAAGTTGGGGATTCGTATGGGAACACAAGCAGTTTTAAAACAATTTATCAATACATCTTTATCGGGGGTATATGTGCGAGTAATAGAGAATGGATTAGTTCGCGAGGGGGATTGTTTAGTGAAGATTTACAATGCAGAAGGTAATCCTACTATCTACGATATTTTTTATACTCTTTATCAAAAGGATATATATACCTCGGTTATCAATAAAATTTTAAACTGTGATGTAGTGCCCGAAAGTGCTAAAAATAATATTAAAAGAAGATTGTAATGTTAAATGTAGTATTGGTTTACCCAGAGATTCCTAATAATACGGGGAATATTGGGCGATTGTGTTTAGGGACAGGGTGTAACTTACATCTAATACACCCTTTAGGCTTTGAAATTTCGGATAAACAATTAAAGAGATCAGGCCTAGATTATTGGCCTCAGCTTAATGTAGCAGAGTACCAAAGTTTCGAAGAGTGGAAGAGTATTGTGCCGGATTTAAGTAGAATTTTTTTATTTAGTGCTAGAGCAACACAATCATTCTTAGATGTAAAATATGAAGAAGGAGATTGGTTAGTTTTTGGGCAAGAATCAAAAGGTCTATCGGCCGATATTTTGAATCAATTTAAAGATGTCAATTATTTGTCTATCCCGACTACAGGGAAAATTAGAAGCTTTAATCTTGCAAATGCAGTAAGTTTTGCGATAGGTGAAGGGGTAAAACAAACGAATGGGTTTAATTTTTAAACAAATGGTTAGTAGAGGGTATATTTTTTATACTTTATGATTTTCTTTAACGTTTGAAATTTATATTGCAACAAACAAATTAGCAAAATGACTCGAAGAATTAAACTTTTAAGCTTTCTAATACTTGTTACTCAATGGGTGTTAGCACAATCAGGACCCTCTCAGTTATTTGAAAAAGTATTATCAATATCAGAGAAAGACTACACAGAGAAGGCATATTTACATACAGATAAGCCGTTTTATAATTCTGACGAAACTATTTGGTATAAAAGCTATTTGGTAAATGCAATTACACATGAAGCTACAAATAAAAGTAGAGTTTTATATGTAGATTTAATAAATCCCAAGGATAGTATTGTTTTTGATGCCAAGCTTTATGTAGAACCAGGAAGCGTAGGCGGAGCAGGAGATATTAAAATTTCTAAAAAATGGGAAACAGGAAATTATCAGTTACGTGCCTATACCAACTATATGCGTAACGAAGAAGATGCGTATATTTTTAGAAAACCTCTTTATATAAAGCAGACCGAAAAGAAGACGAAAAAGCAGACAGATATAGATTTCAAGAATGTTCCAAAGTTCAATGATAATAATGCGGTAGTAGACTCTAATCAAAAGAATTTGGGACAACTACAACTTAATTTTTATCCAGAAGGAGGAGCTGTAATTGCTGGAAAGGAAAATACCTTAGGTATTAAAGTAACAGATTCTAAGGGTAATGGAATTAAGGTTGACGGTCATGTGCGAGATAAGGTGTCCAAGAAAATTATATCTTATTTTAAAACTTTTGATTTTGGATTAGGGAAGACAACTTTAAATTTTGAAAACAGTAAAAACTATGAAGCAGTAATTGATACTAAGAAAGGAATACAATTATTTGACCTACCTACAGCTGATGCTACAGCAAAAAAAATTAGTGTAACTAAACGCCCTAACGAGTTAACTTTAAATATTGTTAGTAATAAGCCTGTGTTTAATCACTTTATAATAGGGCATCAAAGAGGTAAGGTTATTTTTAATAAGATTTTAAAAGAAAGTAATCTTGAAAATGGTATAAAATTAGTTACCAACAAAATGCCAAGTGGAGTAGTACATTTTACACTATTCAACTCAGCAGGGAAACCTCTAAGTGAGCGTTTGGTATTTATCGATAATCAGGAAGATTTTGAGATTTATTTAAATAAAAATCGACTAGAAACTAGATCTAGAGTTGAATATACTATGGATAAAATGGGTAAAGAATTCGATTTTGCTAATGTTTCTGTTTCAGTAACATCAAAAGAAACAGTACCTATTCATGAAGGAGAAAATATTAAGAGTTGGCTACTGTTAAATTCAGATTTGCGAGGAGAAATAGCAAATACGGCAGCCTTTTTCGAACCTTCAAGATCTCAATACCAAAAAGAATTTTTGTTAGAATGTTTGATGCTTACACATGGATGGAGAAGATTTACATGGGATACGGTGTTAGCTAATTATTATAAAAAGCAAGAAAAAATAGCGCCAGAACTCGGGGTGACAATTTCTGGTCAAATATTTGCGAAAAAGGTAGCCTATGCTAAACGTAAAATCCAAGCGAACTTATTTTTTTTAGGAACTTCTTCTCAAATTTTAACAGACACTATTTCTCAAAAAGAGAAATTTAGTTTTGGCCCTTTCTATATAAAAGATACATTGAAGACCATGTTGATAGGTAAAATGTTAGGGGTAAATAAAAAGCAAGAAAAAGATATTGTATTACTTTTTGATAAAGGATTACCGAGGCCAAAAATAATTCCAATCGTTAAAGAGCGAACCTTAGATGGAAGTCCATTTTTGAAACGCTACCAAAAGAAACAGGATTTTTTCGATGATGTAGATTTTACTTTTACAGGAGAAAATATTTTAGATGAGACTATTTTAAACGTATCTAAAAAAGACCCGGAGTCCTTCTATGATGAAATTTTACAAGAATCTGGTTCGCTGTATGGTTTTCCGACGGATCGTGTTATCACAGATTCAATTGGGGGAGTTGATGGTTTAACAGCGATAGATTTATTAAGCGGATTACCTAGTGTACGTGTATCCGGAAGTGCTCCCAATTATCAAGTAAGAGTAAGAGGTGGTAACGCTTCGAGCACTACCGGTTCGTTGGTGAGTTTTGATGAAGATCCAACGAATCCTTCTGGTCCCTTGTTTTTGTTGGATGGAGTTATAAGCGATATAGATTTTATTGCATCTTTCCAAGCTTCTGATGTAGCCTTTATAGATGTCTTAGACGGAGCCGATGCTGCTGTATATGGTGGTCAAGGAGGTAATGGTGTCATTGCAGTATATCTTAAAAATGGAGGGATAGGGAATATCGTTTCTACTGATGACAAAATAAAAGGTGCAGCTAATATTTTAACAACACCTTTCTATAAAGCTAAAGAGTTTTTCGACAAAAACTATTTAAAAGGCAAAGGGAATAAGTTCGAACCAGACTATAGGAGTACGCTGCATTGGAAACCTAATTGGAATATTTCGAAGTCGGCGGCTAATACGCAAGTATTCTATACTAGTGACGAGACTGGTGTTTTCCAAATGTCAGTTCAAGGAATTACAAACAGCGGAAAGATTATCCAGTTAACCAAAGAGTTTGAGGTATTCGATGATTAATCATCGAATACCCTCTATTTTTACTAAATAATTTTTTCCTCGACCATTGTGGGCTTCAAGAATTAATTGATGCTCACTAATGGTTAATACCTTATCCATTTTAAAGCTTGAAATTCTTTGCTTGTCAACGTCCAATGAATTAATTACAGGTTCTTTTATAACTTCTCCTGTAATGTCATTGATTTTAAAAGCAACTATAAAAAGATACTCTTGACGTTTCATTTCTAATAGTTCTGCAAAGTCACCTACATTTTTGTAAATATTTCTATACATATCCCAATATAGAAGATATTGATAGCCACCGAATGATTGGTTTACAAAGGACATGGCTTTTTTTCCTCTATTGCTAAATTGGTTTTTAGGTAATTGATTGAACCATAGTAAGCTTCCTTGCCCATCTATTTTAGCAGCATACGCATCCCTATAAAAATATTGATAGAAAACCTTTGTTACTCCACTCATGTAACTAGTATTACGTTTAGCATAACGTTGCTCTGCAAATACATTAAAACTACCATCTGCGTTGCTAACCACGTTATTTATTTTCAAACCTTCAAGATCTTCTTGATCATCAATAAATCGTTGCCCTTTATTTATTTGTATTGTTTTGCGTTTTTCGTAGCTAATAATAGTATCGACAGGTATCGGATGTAGCGTTGTTTTAATTTCATCTTTAATCGTTTTAAGATTAGAAGAAAAAATTCCACTAGCATATCCTTTAGCTTGTTTTTCGGTGTAAAAACCAACTAAAAAAGCTTGTTTTTTTGCGTCTAAAAATAAGATTGACTCATCTATTGCTTTATCTGTATCTAATTTTCCTTTCTGCCAGTTGTTATCTTTTTTTCCTATTTTAAATATGTATGTCGAGTAGTCGTCTTTGTTCTTATTAAGAGTAGTTAGTATAGATGTATCTTCGAATTTGGTAGCAGAAATGTAAAAATCACCCAACGAATCTACCATAAAATCTTCTGTTCTAAGTTCTCTACTATTGAAAGGAAGGGCTATAGTTTTTTTCCAATCTAAAGACCAATCTTGGTTATATACATGAATATTTAGATTATTGGATATGCCTTCTTCTTCATTCGTTTTATGCTTTACACGACTCACGACTACAAATTTAGAATCATCAAAAGCTTTTTTTATTCCAAAAGCATTAATACGGCTGCCGATATCGTAACCATAACGAGAGCTAAACGCAAAATCATCTGCTATAGCATTACCTTCATCAATAAAAACAAAAGGTCTACTTACACTATTCTTTGTAATCATTAATTTTTGGGCAACTAATTTGTCTTTTTTTCTTCCGAAGATTACAACAGTGTCTTTAAATTGTTCTATACCAATAAAATCTCCAAATTCTGTTAAGCTACTATTTTTAGGAGTTTTGTTTAGAGTAGCTAAAGAATGTCTCTCAATAATGAAGTTTTTGTTTACTTTTTTGAAAGATAACATCCTAGATCCATATTGAAAATGATATTCATCTAAAGCCTTAATGCGCTTGTAAGGTTCACCTATTGAGACCTTAAAATCTTTGGATAAATCAGGTCTTTGAGCCAGAGCAAATGTTGAAATCAACAGAGAAAAAGTAATTAATAATTTCATAAGTAGTAATGTGATGTTATTGCAAATTAATTAAATAATACCTCTTATACTAGTTGTTAAGTTTTATCTACAAATAAAACTTAGTTAGAATGACTGCTAAAGCTTATTATATTTACTATTTTTGATTGAAATACTAAGCTTATATTTTGAAGATTACGAAGGAAATTAAAGCAGCTCTAATTATTTTATCCGCAATTGCGTTATTAATTTTTGGTTACAATTTTTTAAAGGGGAATAATCTATTATCACACGATAAAGAATATTTTGCCTTTTATGATAATGTCGGTGGGTTAGATCACGCATCGAAAGTAACCATTAACGGATTACAAGTAGGAAAAGTTAAAGATATAACATTTGCCGATGTATCTGGAAAGCTAAAAGTTGCCTTTACTATAGAATCTGACTTTAAATTCGGAACGAATAGTAAAGCTCAGATTTATAGTGCGAGTTTAATAGGAGGGAAGAATTTAGCGATTATACCAGAACAAAACCCAACTACTTTTGCAGAAAGTGGGACCACTTTACCCTCTAGTATAGATGAAGGAATGGTCGGTGAGTTGACAAGTAAAATAGATCCAATTTCAGAGAAGTTAAATAGAGTACTATCTAAAGTTGATACTACACTTACTGGTATCAATAGTTTGTTAAATAAAGAAAATACAACTGTTATTGCTAAAACTTTAAAAGATTTGTCGTCTACGATCAATTCTTTCAAATCTACTTCGTCTAAAGTGCATGGATTATTAGCAGAAAATGAATCTAATTTAAACACCGCCTTAACGAATTTTAAAAATGCTTCGGGTAATGTAGATAAGTTGTCAGAAGAACTTTCAACTATCGATATTAGAGAGATTGCAGAGCGTTTAGATAAGATAACCAAGGATGTTGCTTCCATGACAGCTAAAGTAGATAATGGTACTGGTACAGTAGGTAAATTTATCAACGATCCTTCGGTGTATAAAAATATTGATCGTGCAACTAAGCAATTAGATCAATTACTTCAGGATATGAAACTACACCCTAAAAGATATGTCCATTTCTCTATTTTTGGCAAAAAGAATAAAGAGTATGTAAAGCCTAAAGACTCATTACAATAGTAACAGAAGAACTTATTATAAATTAACAAAATTAGAATTAAGATACTCCTTATTTATAATCTTTATCTATAAAACTAGATTTTTGAGGAATCGTATACTTTTTATTAATTTCATAAAACAATGCTTGTTTGAGCATCATAAATTCCCATTTCGCATTTAATTATGGAATATATTCAGAATATTATTTTTGTTTTATTGTTTGCTACA
The DNA here is from genome assembly GCA_937929895.1 of uncultured Aquimarina sp. GTDB lineage: Bacteria > Bacteroidota > Bacteroidia > Flavobacteriales > Flavobacteriaceae > Aquimarina. The sequence goes on along the minus strand of CALFUO010000099.1, from coordinate 21,462 downwards.
GCAATTATATTCTTTTCTAAGAATGTTAAAAAGCTAATTCGTAATATAAAACTAGGGTTGGATGTAGATCGTACAGACCACAAAGATGTACGATTATCTAATATGATTAGAATTGCCTTAGGGCAAAGTAAAATGGTGGTTAGGCCAATTGCAGGAGTACTACATATTGTCGTTTATATTGGTTTTTTACTCGTCAATATAGAAGTACTAGAAATTATTATAGATGGTATTTTAGGGACGCATCGTATTTTTTACCCATTAGGAGGCTTATATAATGCATTGATTGCCATTTTTGAAATACTTGCTTTTTTAGTTTTGGTATCGGTCATTATTTTTTGGGTTCGAAGAAATGTGATGAACATCAAACGTTTTATAACCTTAAAAGGTTGGTCTAAACAAGATGGTAACAATATTTTGTATTTTGAAATTGTATTGATGTTGTTATTGTTCTTTATGAATGCTACAGATTATCAATTGCAAGTATTGGGGGCAGATCATTATGCGAAAGCCGATGGTATAGCAGGAAACTTTCCTATTAGTAGTTGGTTTATACATCCACTAGTAGAAAATCTTTCGCAAGGAACATTACTGGTTCTAGAAAGAGTGGCTTGGTGGTCACACATTACAGGTATTCTAATTTTCTTAAATTATTTATATTATTCCAAGCATCTTCATATTTTATTAGCTTTCCCAAATGTTTATTATCAAGATTTAAACCCAAAGGGGCAGTTAGATAATCTAGAAGCAGTTACCAAAGAGGTTAAGATGATGATGGATCCAGAAGCAGATCCATATGCAGCACCGATAGAAGATACAGAAGAGGAACCTGTTAAGTTTGGGGCTAGTGATGTACAAGATTTAAATTGGGTACAATTATTAAATTCTTATACCTGTACAGAATGTGGACGTTGTACTTCATCTTGTCCAGCAAATTTGACAGGTAAAAAGTTATCTCCTCGTAAGATTATGATGGATACCAGAGATCGCCTAGAAGAGGTTGGGAATAATATAGATGCCAATAATGGCACTTTTCAAGACGATGGTAAGCAGTTGTTAGGAGACTATATAACAAAAGAAGAGTTGTGGGCCTGTACAACCTGTAATGCATGTGTAGAAGAATGTCCTGTCGGTATTAGTCCATTATCTATTATTATGGATATGAGACGCTATTTAGTGATGGAAGAAAGTGCTGCACCGACCGAGTTAAATAGTATGATGTCTAATATAGAGAATAATGGAGCACCTTGGCCATATAATCAAATGGATCGTCTAAATTGGGTAAATGAGTAAGGTGTGTTTGCAATAGGCTATTAGTTTGGCAGGTAAATTATAGCTTAAAATTACTTTTGTTAAAATACGAGGAAGATCTCGTGAAATTCGACCCACATTGTGGGATTTAATAGTTAACGATTATGAGTGATGGAATAAAAGTACCAGTAATGTCAGATTGCTTTAATGCAGGAAAGCAACTTGAAATTTTATTTTGGGTAGGATCAGCTGGAAGTTTTGATGATCGTGCAAAGAAAATTTCTAGAGCTTTTGTGAAAATATTGAATAAGGCAAACGTTGATTTTGCTGTATTAGGTACAGAAGAAAGTTGTACAGGCGATATTGCAAAGAGAGCAGGGAATGAATTTTTATTCCAAATGCAAGCGGTTACAAACATAGAGGTGTTAAATGCATATGAAATAAAACGTATTGTCACTTGTGATCCACATTCTTTTAATACGTTAAAAAACGAATACCCAAATCTAGGGGGGAAATACGAAGTATTACATCATACACAATTCATAGATGAATTAGTGAAATCAGGGCGCTTAAATATCGAAGGACAGACTTACAAAGGAAAGCGAGTTACTTTTCATGACCCTTGTTATTTAGGGAGAGCAAATGGTGAGTACAATGCGCCAAGAAACGTATTAGCGAATATCAATGCTAATATAATAGAAATGAAGCGTAGTAAAAACCACGCACTTTGTTGTGGGGCAGGGGGAGCACAGATGTTCAAAGAGCCCGAAAAAGGTAATGTGGACATCAATATTTTAAGGACAGAAGATGCTCTAGCTACAAAGCCAAATATTATTGCTACAGGTTGCCCTTATTGCAATACTATGATGACAGATGGTGTTAAACATAAAGAGAAGGAAGCAGAAATAGAAGTATTGGATATTGCAGAATTGATAGCGAATTCCTAATACTTCTTTTCTAAGAAAACTTTTAAAAACCAAATAGAATACTCAACTTTACAGCCTTATTGAGCAAACCATTATTATGAGTAAAGAAATTTTCCTTTTAAATGTCTCTGGTCAAGATAAACCAGGATTAACATCATCTTTAACATATGTTTTGGCTCAGTACGATGCCAAGGTATTGGATATTGGTCAAGCTAATATTCACGATACACTTTCTTTAGGAATTTTGTTCGAAATAGAATCAGGAAAAAAATCAGCAGCAGTTTTAAAGGATTTATTATTTAAAGCTTACGAACTAGATATTACCGCGAAATTTAACCCTATTAGTTTAGAAGACTACGAAAATTGGGTTGGACTACAAGGAAAAGATAGATATATCATTACTCTCTTGGGACATAAACTTTCAGCCGAGCAGATTTCTTCGGTTACCAAAGTAGTCTCTGAAAAAGGGTTGAATATTGATTCAATAAAAAGATTAACTGGGCGTTTGTCTCTTGTAAAAGCAGACGAATATCCTAGGTCTTCTATTCAATTATCGGTTAGAGGGCATATAGATGATAAGGCAGAATTCAACGCAAAATTCATGCAAATATCACGTGATTTAGATGTGGATATTGCTTTTCAAGAAGATACGATTTACAGAAGAAATAGACGTTTGGTATGCTTCGATATGGATTCAACATTAATCCAAACAGAGGTAATTAACGAATTAGCGAACTTAGCAGGTGTTGGTGACCAAGTAGCCGAAATTACAGAATCTGCAATGCGAGGAGAAATTGATTTTAACGAAAGTTTCAAAAAGCGTATGGGCTTATTGAAAGGACTTAGTGAAGAAGTGTTGCAAAACGTAGCTAAGAACCTTCCTATAACAAAGGGAGCACATAGGTTAATCAGTACCTTGAAAAGTTACGGTTACAAAACAGCGATTCTATCAGGAGGATTTACATATTTCGGAAACTATTTGCAAGAGGTACTAGGTATTGATTATGTTCATGCAAATGAGTTAGAAATTAAGGACGGAGCTTTAACAGGGGGATATATTGGAGAAATTGTAGATGGTAATAAAAAGGCCGAATACCTAAAAGAAATTGCAGCAAAAGAAGGTATTGCAATCGAGCAAACTATTGCTGTTGGTGATGGTGCCAACGATTTACCGATGCTAAACTTAGCAGGTTTAGGAATTGCTTTCCATGCTAAACCAAAAGTAAAAGACAACGCACAAAGTTCTATTTCTAGCATTGGTTTAGACGGTGTCCTTTATATGTTAGGTTATCATGATAGAGATATCGATTTGGTTGAAAAAGAGCTCGCAGAAGCTTGAATTAAGCAAACTATACAATTTAACTAATAATAATTTTGTGCAAATATGCAGCGTTATTTCTGCTAACTGTTTATAATAAAAACCATCCTTATAAAGGATGGTTTTTCGTTTATATCATTTTCTATATGAATTTACTTTAAAGAAAAATGCGCCTTTAGGAATTATATAAGTCAGAAAAAATAAGCATAGTACGTGCTACGGTTCTTTTAATGTCGAAGTAGAATTCCTAAAGGCGCATTTTAATTCGGTAAATTCATATAAGGAATGGTATTATTTTAAGTTGGAAAAAAAAATAGGCAATGGATTAACCTGAAAAAGGAAAAGTGGTAGTATCGTTTACCTTATAATTACTCAATATCACTCCTAGAATTTCAATAGAAATGGTAGGGGAGTCCCTTCATTAAAGTTTGGAATTCAATGTTTTAAATTGATAATTTCTTTCTTTAGGTAATTGCTGTCTTCATAGAAATGACGATAGTAATTTACTTCCATAACTTTTTCTTTATTATTTATTTTCTGTCAGTATCTAAGCATAGTATTGCTATGGTTAAATTAAGAATATAGTCTACGATAGTATTTGCTGTGTAGATCAAAGACCGAGTAGATTATTTTTCTAATACCTAATCTAGGCTAAAACACCATCACACTTGTGGTAAACCCATTGGGCAATCTATGTAATATACCCAAGAACCGTCTGCTCTTTGTTTTAGAACTTCTGTAGATTTTCCTTCACTTATAATTGTTCCTGTTGCATCTTCAATATGCCATTCTGCCTGAAGCAAAGAAATATCACCATTAATAATTTCACCAGTTACTTTACTTATTAAGGTTGACTTAGATTCAATAAAGGAAGAAAAAACAGTTCTTATAATTTCTAATCCTGATTTTGGGTCTTCAGTCGGAGGAAAAGACATTAGATAATCTGGGTGAAAAAAATCGACTATATTATCTATATTACCTTCTTTAATGCATTCACCTATTTGATTTGCAACATCTCTTGGTTGCATTGCTTTTCTAATCATAATGTTAGTTATTTTAAATTGTTACATCCGGAGGACGATTATCCATATCGAATACTAATTTCCATTGATTGTTAGCGTCCTTTCTGAAAATAACGACTACGCGACCAGCCTCTCCTACAGCGCTACCATCTTCAGGGTTTGTGCCAGAAACTCTAAATTGTCCTGCGATATACCCTAAACCATCAACTACGATAGCTTGTTCTTCTTTAAAAACAACTTTGGGCTTAATTGCAAAACTATTTGCAAATCCTTTTTTTATTGCAGGAATACCTATTTCTATAGCTTTAGCACTGTTGGCGTAGTTAATTTCTGGGTCATATAAGCCTATCAAGGCGTCTAAGTCATTGTCGTTAAATGCTTTTAACCATGCGTTTAAAGCATGTCTAACTTCATTTTTTAAATTTTCGTTCATTTTGTTTTTGTTTGAGTCTATAAAACCTTCGCTTTTAACGGAGGTCATATCTTAAAGGCTTTGCCATTATTTGGTTTTTTCGTCCAAATCTAAAACAACGGAATTTATACCATTTCCTATATGAATTTAGGAATTATATAAGTTATAAAAATTAGCATAGTAGCAGCTACGGTAGTTTTTTATGTTGAAGTAAAAAAAATTAAAATGCGCATTTTAATTCGGTAAATTCAATTAGGAAATGGTATTAAAACTTTCGGATACTAGTGTAAAGTTCTAAGATTACTTTAAAATAATGATTATTAACTCCAGTTTACAGTCGCTACCCAATCAGAAAGAGATTGAGGTGTAACACCTAATAATTCATTTGTTTTTTGAAAGTCTTTGTTTGTAAAATCTGTATGATTTTGTTCAACAAAACGATAGATATTAGAGATTTCTTGAGCTGCCAATTCACCAAATCCAGGTTTCAATTGATTTTCAAATTCATCCACAGGGACTGCAATGAAATGAAGTGATTGGTTTATTTTTGAAGATATTGCAGAGGCAATTTCATTACCTGTAATTAGATTTCCTCCAATAGGTAATGTTTGACCAGCTAATTCTGGTTTTACAATTGCTTTTGCGACATATTTTCCTAGGTCAGAATGACTAATCCAAGGTAATTTTTGATCCGATTTAATAGGATAAGGCACGATCTTATTTTCTAAAATAACAGGAATAGACCAAGGTGCAGCAATATTATCTAAATAAATATCGGGTGCCAATGTGATTACATTAAGACCAGAGGCATCCAGTAATTCTTTTATAGTCACCTTTATATCTAAGGCTAAAAATCCAGTTTTCGAAGGAGCCAAATGAAAAGTAGAGTTAAATACTATAAGGTTTACGTTTTCTTGTTTAGCAGCTGAAATAAAATTTTCGGTATAGGATTTAGCAAGTTCAAGATCAAAAATTAAAGGGAAAGAGTAGACAGCAGCTTGTACTCCTTTCATAGCTTTTTTTAATGAATCTTTACTTTCTAGTCCTCCAGCGATTACGTCTATTCCGACCATTGGCGGCATTCCATTGTTTGGATCTCTTTTCAATGTAACCACTTGATGGTGTTCACCTAATAATTCTTTTGCAATACTACTTCCTTGGAATCCGGTAGCTCCTGTTACGAACACTTTCATATTTCTTGTTTTAAAATTAATTTTTTTGGATAAATAGGTCTGTTAAAACGGCAACTTCTTTGTAATACTCTTCTAGCATAAAGTGTCCACCATCGAAAAGATGTATCTCTACATTTTTTAAGTCTTTTTTATAAGCTTCTGCACCTGGACTGCTAAAGAATTTGTCATTTTCACCCCAAACAACTAGCGTAGGTGGTTGATATGTTTTAAGGTAATTTTGCCACTCTTCGTACTTTTCGAAATTAGAACCATAGTCATCAAAAAGAGTAAGAAAGATATCTTTTATACCAGGGCGATTTAAAAAAGCATAATCTAAAAAATAAGAAGCAGGATCTATTAAACTAGCTTCTTTAGAGCCCGTCACATATTGTTCTCTAAGACCTTCGAGTGTTGTTAGATGTTTTTTGTATTTATTCATGGCTTCAACATCATTGTTTTGCATGTAACCTCCTATTTCCAAAGCCCATTCACCAAAACCTTCAACATAAATATTTGCATTTTGAATAATAAGCCCTTTAATTAATTCAGGTCTTCTTGTAGCAATACGAAATCCTATTGGACCGCCATAGTCTTGAACAAATAAATAGAATTTATTTAGGTTAAGTTTATCAATAAATTTGTCCATGAGTACGCTAATGTTTTCAAAAGAATATTCGAACTCTTTGGTAGATGGACTATCACTAAACCCATAACCAGGGTAATCTGGTGCGATTACATGATAGTTATTTTCTAATGAAGCCATGAGTGATTTATACATATGAGAAGAGGTCGGATTACCGTGTAAAAACAAAATAGTTTCTTCGTTCTTCTGACCAGATTCTCTATAAAATATAGAGATATCATTGATTTTAATAGACTTATTCATAATTTCAATATTTACTGTTATAATAATTATTACAGTTTAATTTAAAAAAAACTAAAATTGATTTTTAAATCCTTCAAGCGTTTGATTTTTTAATGTATTTGTAATAGCATTATCCATATCATCAAACATTACGAGTAGTTTTTCATTTATTTGTCCTCCAATTTTACATGAAACATCGGGTACATTATTAGAAAGATTTAATAAATGATTGCTGCCTTTAACAGCGATAAAAATATCTGATAAATAAATATTTTCAGCTTTTCTCATTAATTGTATCCCACCATTTTTTCCTTCTTTACTTTCTATTAAATTATGGTCTTTTAAACTTTTAAGTTCTTTTCTAACAAGAACGGGGTTGATATTCAGACTTTTTGAAATTTCAGTAGAAGCATGCCATTTATCTGGGTAATATGCCAGAAATGTCATTATATGGAGAGATATAGAAAATTTACTTTTTACCAAAATATGTATTTAACTATAATAATTTTTGTTACAGTACAAATGTAGCTATTAAAATCATTTTCTATTAAATTTTATGTTTTTTTTCACAAGTATCCGAAACTTTAAAATATAGACTGTTTCACTGAAAGAGAATAGAAAATCGACTTTATAAATCAAGTTGTTACAAGTTTTTAATTTAGATCTTTTTAATTCATATTAGAAAAGATCTTTTCTCAGCATTTTGACGTTCAAGACTTTTAAATCATTAAAAACAAGTTATTTAAAATTTTGATTTTTCTAAAATCCGAAACTTTCGGATACTAGTATTTTTTTATAGAATCTAACGTAATAAATGCATTATTCAGGTTTAATAAGTTTTGTTGTACTTTCATTGTTTCCTCTTTTTTAAGAAGAGTCGGGGGGAGAATAATACCATTTTTTAGAGTATTATTTGGTATTTAGTGATTGCTACCTCGCGTCATATAGTCACTGTTTTGATTGTGTTTTTCTGCTATTTCATTTATTCTTCGAGAGGTTGGGAACTTTTGGATATTGAAAGTATTTATACTACTTTATGATCTTAGTTTATTTGTCAATAAATGTAATAGAACTTAGGACGGGTGATAAACGATATATTTCGATCGGTATTTAGCCAAATATAGATATTTTGCTTTTATTTTTTTTATAAATGTCAAATTCTATCGTTGTTGATTTTATAAGCAAATACAGACCTTTAAATTAAATCTAAAGGCCCTATGTTTTCTTATACATTGTTACCATTGTTTAAGAGTCTCCACCAATAATTAATTTACAATATAATAAGAGATGATTGAAGTTTTTGGAGAGTGGTATTCTTCCTTTCTTTATCACCCAGCTAGGTGTGACAGTAGTTTTAAAAAAAGTGACTCTCCATAGCTTTTTGAGTTGATACAATACGATTTAAATTTACAATCATTATGTAGGTTAAACATAATTTTAATCATCGAAAAATTATAAATAGATCTCAATCAATAGAAGTCACGATCGGTTATAATTCAATTTGAAAATAATATGATTATAATAAAAATAGAAAGTATTTTCGCTATTTCGAGCCATAAAATTTTAGAATAGCATTAATCATTGTCAAGTTTTATAATGAAGAAATAACAGAAAAGAGGGCTGTTTTAACGATCATATTATTTTCGAATTGAATAGGTATTAGATAAGCAATGTGTAGTGTTTAATATACATAAATAAACAAGTGAATTAACTAAGATTTGTGAAATCACGAAAACTAAATTGCCTATTTGCTTTAAGTGTACATAAATACTTAACAAAGTAATCCCATACCAAAGAAACGAGTAAGCCCAACAGCTAGAACACCTATACCAACAATCACTTTAAAAGGTATCAAAGCCTTAGAGGCTTTAACTAGTAATTGCCCGACAAGTGGAGTTTTACCTAGAATATCAGTAATTAAAAGTAGCCCAGCACAGACAGCAATGCTATTGTGTACAAAACACCCTCTGCTAAAAAGCCCAAGTACTCCTAGTGCAAAAATTACTCCTCCGATAATCGTATTATAGGGCAATAAAAACTTAGCAGCTTTATTGAAAATGTCTTTATCTCCATCCCATTTATCGAGTAGGGAAGTAGCTAGTAGTAAACCTGCACATATGGCAGCGATGTTAAAAATAAGTCCAAACATTTATGTCGATTTTAGTTATGTTTAAAGATAATTAATTTCATAAAAAAGTCGGTAATCTTTAAGAATACCGACTTTTTTAAATTATATAATAAATATAGACCTATTTACCTCCGAAAAGACCGCCTAGTAAACCTCCTAAACCACCTTTTTTCTTACCACCTAAAGCTATATTAGCAACATCATCCATGATACTACCATCGCCATCTGCATCTAAAATAGAAGTTAATATAGAAGATGCTCCAGAGTTTTGAGACGACCCTCCTAGTAAACCCCCTAATAAGCTTCCTATACCATTTGCATCAGAAATACCCTGTTGTTGCTTTTGCTGCCCTAAAACGCCCATAAGGATAGGGGCAGCTACTTTTAATATATTACCCACAGAACCCGCATCGATACCAGATTGTTGACTTAATGCACCTTCTACCTGGGATCTTTTAGATCCTAAAATATGTCCTAAGATATTATCTCCATCTTGTTGTACAGATTGATCTACACCACCGTTAAATAATCCGCCTAAATTTTCTAAAATACCACCTTGTTGGTGCTTATCTAATGCTCCTAAAAGCCCTTGTGCACCCTCTGGTGTTGCGGCATTCTTTTTCATTGCTCCCATTAAAACAGGAAGAGCCATTTGTAATAAGCCACTAGTTTTGTCTGCTGATTGACCAGATTGTTGGCTAACTCCACTAATAATTTGCTGTCCTAAAGGACCATTTAATAAGTCTAAGATTCCTGTCATGTTAAATAAAAATTTGTGTTCGATTAAAGATACGATTTTAATTATAACTATAGAATGAACTTTTTTGATTACGTACCTCTATATAGCTATCTCTAATATTTTCAAAAATCAATGAAATATCAGTAACTATAGTAGTCATATGTGACTCATTGTACTGCATATAATTCACTAAAGTGATCAAAGATGTTAGTTTAATATCGTAATCCAAATTATGTGTATTGTGTATAATAAGTTTGTCTATCGCTGTATTCAGCTCGTTAAGTATGTCTCTATTACTTATCAAATAATCGGGATTTTGTGTGATGTCAAACATTTTTTGATTGAACCTATACTTCTTTAGATTCAAGATTTGGTTGTTGGCTATAAAGATGTTAGTTTTCATAGTATCCTCAAATGCATTTTTTTCAAGTTTTGTAAATTCAAAGTCTAGCTCTTCATAGATATTGTTTAGACGGAATTGAATAAGCATTTGTTGCTTATTAATAGTATTAAAATTATTGGAGCTGGAAAGTGTCGTTAACTTTTTAAATTTTTTAATGGAAGTTGTAATATTTTTTAGCTGCTGCTTCAAACATTTATTACCTGTTTGCGTTATAATCTTTTTTAAGGAAGACAGGTTCTTTTCTATAAGAATAAATTCTTGTTCAATGGTATTTAAACTTTCTTTTCCATCCAACATATTGATATATATAATTGGAATTTCCTGAAGATGTATCTGAGATAATCCAATTGTTTCAACGAATTCATCTGAAGGACTATTAATTTCTTTCCCGAAGGAAAAGATGTAGGCTAAAATAAGTATGGGGGTAAAATAAATTTTCTTCATATTCTAGATGTTATAACATAAAGTTAATAATCTGTAAATCAGAATGTTATTTTAATTTATTAAGATGTGTTAAAAATCGATGTATCGCATGTTTTTGACGACAAAAGACATGTGTTCTTGTTGGAGGTAACTATTTAATTAGTTTGTGAAGTTGAATGTAGGATACTTAATTAAATCTCTCAAATGAAATAGCTATAAGTGTATTATAATTCTTTGTTGCCAGTAATTCAATTAAACCTTATTGTAAAGTTCAAGTCTAAAAGAATAAAATGAAATTTAGAATTTTAATACTATTAGCTATTGTATTTATAAGTTGTGAAAGCCAAGAAAATATAGAAACGAATAAGTCCTCTGATTTTGAGCAATTAATGACGACACAACAATATAAAACTGTTTCGAATACAGACGAAAACCTTTTAAGTTTAGATATTTATTATCGGAATGATACGGATTTAAAAAAACCAGTTGTCATCTACGTTCACGGCGGTGGTTGGTGTATTGGGGACAAAGCGAACAACCTTAATAACAAAATCAACTTATTTGAAAGTCTAAATTATGTTTTTGTTAGCGTAAATTATAGATTGAGTCCGCTTCCAGGCCAATCAGAACCAGACCGAATTAAATACCCAATTCATAATATTGATGTTGCTGATGCTATTAAATGGGTATTAGATAATATTGAGCAATATGGCGGAAATCAAGAAAAAATAGCACTTTTAGGACATAGTGCTGGTGCGCATCTCATCTCTCTTATAGGGACTAATAAAACTTTTATAGAACAAACTGGTTATAGTCTTTCTAATATCAAAGGCGTTGCTACAATTGATACGGAAGGTTATAACGTAAGAGAAAAAGTTTTAGAAGGCAGTCAAATATATATAAACGCATTTGGGACTGATGAGCAGGAAAATATTGATGCTTCCCCTTTATTCAATGTAGAGAACAATATAGACAACCCTAAATTTTTTATAGCTAAACGTGGCTCTAAATCCCGAATTGAAATTGCTAATATATTCATACAAGAATTGAATGATAACAATGTAGAGACTTATCAAGTGAATGGGAGCCAATACAACCACAATGGAATTAATAATGCTATAGGAAATCAAGGAGAAACAACGATAACCTTGCCTTTAATCGATTTTTTTAAACGATGTTTTGAGTAAAAAACTACTGGCAACAATGTATATGAAAAATAGCTCAAGTCGTTGCTAACACAAGGGTTTGGGACATTTTTTGGAAATCGCCAAATTTTTAAATTTGACAAATTATAAAAAAATAAAATAATTAGTGAAATTTAAAAATTCGGCTTGTATAATATCCGAAAATTATGGCATTTTTTCAGCGCTACTTTTCATATAATCACCGTTTAAACTAACTATTAGTTAGCTTTTAGGGGTATTAAAATTAGAATCAGAAAAGTTGTCAAAAACAAAATGATCTCTAAACTTTTCATTGGTACTTATAGAAAGTATGGATCTATCTTTTAATCCTTCAAAGAGTAAAGAGATATCCTTAGTTATATTTTTTATATCCGTATTTTCTTCTCTAAAAATGTAATTAGTTAGGTGTATAATTGTTGTTAAGGTTTGATCGATAGATAAATCATCGAGATTATTTAAAATCAAAAAGTTGATACTCTGATTAATTTCGGATATAATATTTTCTTTATTTCCAATATTATTATAATCAAAATTGTTCAGTTCCGATTGAAGTTCGTAAGATTGAAGAGTCGAAATTTGATGATTAATTTGTGCTATGTTTTCCTCTATTTTAGAAACTAAGTGATATTCATCGATATATATATTAGGTAAGCCACGAATTACCTCTCTTTTAATTTGTTTATTTAACGATGTTAGGTTTACTATGATTAGGTCTCTTAGGTGTAATATTTTACGAATCTTAACTGTTGATTTTGTACTTAACCTTCTTAGAGATTCAAACGATTTAGAGGTGTTTTTTAGAATCTTATTGATTTCTGACGATTTTAAGTTTGATGCGAAATTTTCTGTAGTTTTAAAGTTTTCTGAAAAAAGAACAAGTTGTTTGTTTACGGATTGTATGACATCTTTCCCTTTTCTAACTTTAAGAATTTGAATCGGAAGTTGTTGTAAATTAATTTCTTGTTTTCCGATTGCATCTACTGTCGAAATGTAAGATTGCCAAAAATTAGTATTAAAGTCTATTTTTTTGGCATAGGTTGTAAAGGTAATAATAAGAGAGGTTAAAAGTAGAAGTGCCTTCATCGTGACTATTTATTTGATCCGTGATCAAATATATTTTGGACATAGCGTTGTGGATTTTTTTTCTAAAAGATTTGGTAATATTTATCGTTGTTATAATATAAAAAAACGATGAAAGTAAAAAAGCCGCTAATCAAAGAGATTAACGGCTGTAATTTTATTGCAACTTAAAATTAATACAAATTTACTTTAAAATTGAAACAATTTGGCTAGCTAATTCTTCTCCAATACGATCTTGAGCTTCTAAAGTAGCAGCACCGATGTGTGGAGTTAAAGAAATCTTGTTATGCATTAATAATTTGATTTCAGGCTTAGGCTCATTTTCAAAAGTATCTAAACCAGCAAAAGCTAATTTACCACTTTCTAAAGCGTCAACTAAAGCAACTTCGTCGATTACGCCACCACGAGCAGCATTTACGATAGCACTACCTTTTTTCATTAATTCGAATTCAGGTTTACCGATTACATACTCTTTTTGGGCAGGTACATGTAAGCTTATGAAATCTGATTGTTGTAATACTTCTTCCTTACTGTTGCTTTCTAATTTAAAAGAAACAGTTTGGCCATCATAGAAACTTAATGATAATTCTGCCTCTTTAGTAAATGGATCAAAGTAAATAACTTTCATACCTACACCTAAAGCGATACGAGCTGTAGCTTGACCAATACGACCAAAACCAATTACACCTAAAGTTTTACCTTTTAACTCTAATCCTTTAGCATAAGCCTTCTTTAAACCTTTGAAGTTAGTTTCTCCTTCTAAAGGCATGTTACGGTTAGCATCGTATAAGAAGCGAACACCTCCGTATAAGTGAGCAAATACTAATTCTGCTACAGATTCTGAAGAAGCTGCAGGTGTATTGATTACAGAAAGCCCTTTTTCGCGAGCATATTCTACATCGATATTATCCATACCAACACCACCACGACCGATGATTTTTAAACCAGGACAAGCATCGATAAGATCTTGACGAACTTTGGTAGCACTTCTTACTAAAAGTACTACGATGTCGTTATCATTAATATAATTGATTAACTGCTCTTGGGCTACTGTTGTAGTACTTACTTCAAAACCAGCTTTTGTTAAAGCGTCTATACCGCTTTGTGAAATTCCGTCGTTTGCTAAAATTTTCATTTAGAAATATGGATTTGTGTACTTAGTCGTACGATTTAATTCAGGGTTAACCCAAAAATTGGGATTTATAATCAATTAGTAGGATTAAGCTTTACGCTCTAAATCACTCATGATATCTACTAAAGCACCAACGCTTTCGATAGTCATAGCATTGTACATAGAAGCACGGTATCCACCAACACTTCTGTGTCCATTAGCACCATTGATTCCGCCTTCTTTTAGCATAGCATCGAAAGTCTCTTTCAGATCTCCGTTAGTTAAGTTAAAAGTAGCATTCATCATCGAACGATCTTCTTTAGCAGCAAATCCTTCGAATAATGGATTTAAGTCAATTTCAGAATAAATAAGGTTAGCTTTCTTCTCGTTTTCTTCTTCGATAGCTGCGATTCCACCTTTAGCTTTTAACCACTCCATTGTTAACATAGAAACGTAAACAGGAAAAACGGGAGGAGTGTTGAACATAGACCCTTTGCTAATATGCACTTTATAGTCTAACATAGAAGGAATCTTACGTCCGATTTCCTTAAGAATATCTTCTCTAACTACCACTAAAGTAGTACCTGCAGGCCCCATGTTTTTCTGAGCTCCAGCATAGATAATTCCGAATTTAGAGAAATCTAATTGACGAGAGAAAATGTCACTACTCATGTCACAAATTAATGGCACATCAGTAGTAGGGAAATCTTTAATTTGAGTTCCGAAAATAGTATTGTTACTCGTAAGATGTAAGTAATCTAAATCTTCAGGAACTGTATATCCTTTAGGGATATATTTGAAATTTGCATCTGCAGAAGAAGCTACTTCTACTACTTCTCCGAATAATTTAGCTTCTTTGATAGCTTTAGAACTCCATGAACCTGTATTTACATATCCAGCTTTAGTTTTTAATAAGTTATAAGCAGCCATTAAGAATTGGGTGCTAGCCCCACCTTGCAGGAATAAAGCTTTGTACCCTTGTCCTTGTAACCCTAATAACTCTAACGCTAACTCACGAGCTTTTTCCATTACATCTACGAAGTCTTTACTTCTGTGAGAAATTTCTAAAATGGAAAGACCAGAATCGTTGAAATTTAATACTGCTTGAGAAGCTTTTTGAAATACTTCTTGTGGTAAAATACAAGGTCCTGCGCTAAAATTATGTTTCTTCATTCGTCCTTAATTATAAAAACTACCTTAAAAGATAAGGCTTAAATTTTTTCAATGTTGAGTTTACAAATTTTCCTGTAAGGAAGCGACAAAGGTCTTAATAATCTTCCTTATCACCATGTTTTTTTGAAATTTTATTCACTAAATTTTTAACAAAAAATCTATAGTATCTACTCCATCGGCATAATCGTTAAGCGAGGGCTTTTGCGTTTCGCCGAATGAAACATGCTTTGAGTTGCTTGGGAAATTAACGACACATTGAAGTTTTTCTTCGTCATTTTTTAGACGTTCAGAAAGAGATTCTTCATCCTCATAGAATTCATAAAATACACTTCCTATAGGGGAGGCATGGCTCTCATCTTCTTTTATAATTAAGAAACCATTATCTAGCATTTTGTATTCACTCATTAAATAAACGGCTTTATTGTAGTCGTAATTATTGGTGTACTTGTCGTTATTTAATAAATCATTGTGTTTATAAATTGATTTAAAGAAAGTATCAAAATTATAATCATTTGGTACAAATAGTTTAGATACACTTCTACAGCCTAAACCAAAATATCTAAAAATATCCTCGCCTAAAGCCTCTAGATCTTCTGTAGATTCGTTACCAGTTAATACAGCAATAGAATTTCTATTTTTTCTGATGATATTAGGATACTTTCCAAAATAATGTTCGAAATATCTAGCAGTGTTATTACTACCTGTTGCAATAACACCATCAAAATCTTTTAATTGATCTTTAGTAATGGTAATAAAATCTTTGAAATTTTTGTTTATAGCTATTAAGTATTCGCAACATAACGGAATTAATTTATTGTCTGACGACGATAGTTTTATCAATACCTTATGCCCTGTAATTAAAATGCTGAGTAAATCATGAAAACCAACTAACGGAATATTTCCAGCCATCACAATTCCAATAGTTTTGGGCTGCATGATTCCTAAATCATAATTCGAAAGCCAAGTTTCGAGATTTTCATTAGTTAAAGCTTGTGCCCATTGTTGGAAAGAGAAAATGACTTCTTTTTCTAAAAACCAGTTATTATAATGTTTAGCACTATGAATAGCAGCTACAAATTTTTCAAAGAAAAGATCGTTGTGAATAATATCGTTTTGTGGAATAGGTTTTTCGCCATCGAATTGGCGTAAAAAGTCTCCTAAAGCTGCAAAAGCAATAATTCTATCGTTTAAAGTCATCTAATATTTGCTTAAGAATCGTATCTAAGTTATTTTTGTACAAAGTTAGAATTAAATCATACTATGGCAATAATAATAACAGACGAGTGTATAAACTGTGGTGCATGTGAGCCAGAGTGCCCAAACACTGCAATTTATGAAGGTGCTGATGACTGGAGATACAGTGACGGTACTGACTTAGAAGGTAATGTTGTCTTACCAAGTGGTAAAGAAGCTGATGCAGATGAATCTCAGGAGCCAGTAAGCGACGAGTTTTACTATATCGTGCCTGATAAGTGTACAGAATGTAAAGGTTTTCACGAAGAGCCACAATGTGCTGCTGTTTGTCCAGTAGATTGTTGTATTCCTGATGAGGATGTGGTGGAAACAGAAGAAGAATTATTAGCTAAACAGTCCTTTATGCATAAAGCATAATTGGGTTAGCGTTAAAAATAAGCCAAAAGCTGTTCGATTTCGGGCAGCTTTTTTCATTTTAGTTGTAATCGAATAGAATTTAAACCGACTGGTAAATAAAAAGTATATGGGATTATTTGATTTTTTAAAAGGTGGGAAAAATGAGAACGAAGAGAAACAATCGTTTCCGTGGATTCCACTTACCTCTATAGAAGAGTTAGATGTTATTAAGGAAAAATCTAAAGAAAAGACACAAGCGATTTTTAAGCATTCCACACGTTGTGGAATAAGTAGTATGGTAATTAAACAATTAGAATCTGAATACGATTTAGATACAAATGCTGATTTGTATTATTTAGATTTACTGAATTATCGACCAGTATCACTAAAAATTGCAGAAAAGTTTGGTGTAGCTCATCAGTCTCCACAATTAATAGTTGTTAAAAACGGAGTAGTGGTATATCATGATTCCCATCATAGTATTTCAGCAAGAGAGATCAAATAGAGATATTTCAATTCTATAGGTAAATAAAGAAAAGTAACCTATAAGTATAGGTTACTTTTCTTGGCTTAATATCTTTAGTTGAATTTGAATAGATATATCCAGTAATATTTTGAATTTTCTATCCTAGTATTCTTCTGTTACTTCAAAGTTCAATGATTTTCTATATTCTCTAGGGGTTTTACCAGTATATTGTTTAAACTGTTTATTGAAGTGTGAGAAGTTATTGAATCCGCATTCGAAACAAATGTTTTGAATACTATCATTTTGTTCACTTAGTAATTTCGTAGCATGTACCAAACGGTATTCATTTACGAATTGTGTAAACGTTTTGTGAGTTACTTTTTTAAAATATCTACAAAAAGCAGGTGTAGTCATATTCACATACTTTGAAATATCATCAACAGGAATCTGATCTTTAAAATGTGTTTGCACATAATTAAAGACGTCATTTATTCTACTATTATCTTGTGCTTCAGCTTTTAAAATAAATCCATCTGCATTTAGAATGTGGTATTCTTCACTAGCTTCTAATTTTTTTAAAACCCTAAGAATTTCAAGAATTCGTTCAAAAGGAGTTTGGTTCATCATATTTTCAATAATATCACCAATTTCTGTTTTTGTATTTCCATAGAAAGATAACCCTTGTTTAGCTCGTTTCAATAAACTCTTTAGAGGTTGCATTTCGGCTACATCAAAAAAAGATTGCCCAAGAAATTCGGGTAACATTTGTATTACAGTTTCATTTCTTTTAGCAGAAAAAACATCTGTAAATCCGCAATGAGGTAAATTAGAGCCAATTAAGATAAGATCACCATCGTTATAGTAAGATACATGGCTACCTATTTGACGTTTTCCAGAACCTTCGTTTACGTAAACTATTTCGATCTCAGGGTGATAGTGCCAAATTGGTTTAGTGTTTTTATGATCTGCATCGAATCTATTATAGATAAGTGATTGCCCTATAGCTGGAGCTAAAAATTCTAAACTAGGTTTATGTTGTGTGTTATTTTTCATAATTGAAAAAGGTATCTACTGTTAAAGGTAGTTATTTTGTCGATAAAACTATGTTTTGCGCAGATCCTATGCACTGTTTATGTATTTTTTTAGATATTTGGCATATAAGTTGTAACTAGACTAACGAACTATAAATTACTATTTATGAAGACAAAATTACTATTAACGATAGGTATTCTTTTCACTTTAACCGTAAGTGCACAAGAATTAATTACCACCAACCGTTCATTTCAAACACCACATCAAGATTGGAAATATGGGGCTTGGGGGTCTCCAAAAGATGGTGGTAAACCAGAAGTAATATTTGACTTCGATACTAAAAGCGGAAGAACCGATTCTAATTCTTTTAGAGCTCGTGTGAAACAAAACACGAAAGATGGAGCAGGGAATAAGGCATCTTTACGCAGAAGAGAATTAAAATTGAAAAAGGGAAAAGAATACACTCTTAGTCTTTGGGTGAAATCTAGATTTATAGAAGATAAAGTGTTTCTTTCTATATACTCATCTACAGAAACAGGAGGTAAATATCCTTGGGGTGCTATTTTTAGTGAAAAATTTGATTTTAAATCTGCTGGAGATTGGGTAAATATTACACATACCTTTATTGCAGAAGGAAAAAAAGGTAAGAAAGTAGATTTTAAAAATATGAACCTTGTGATTGGTTTTGATAATAGAAAAGGAACCTATTGGATTGATGATGTAAGTTTGAAAATGAACTAGTTCATACATCGAAATATAAAACAGGAATCAAAAAATAAGTCTCGTAATGAAAATTTACGGGGCTTATTTTTTAACTAGGGAAGGCTAATTCGGACCCAATTCCTATAGAAAACAAAATATTGCCATAGAGGGCATGTTCTACACAAGTCCAAAATAAACTCTTTTCTTTTGTATATGTATATGCAAAAAGAGCTCCTCCTACTGCTGTAACTGCTAATACCCAAGTTGTATGCAGAAATAAGTGGCATAATGAAAAACAAATAACGTTTACAAAGAACAGTAACTTTTTATCAGAAAAGAAGCCTCTATACCTATTGAAAAAGAATCTTCTATACAATAATTCTTGTGCAAAAACAGAAATAAAAGCATAAACACAAAGTATAGCCACCCATAGTTGTGGTTTGTTTGTTGGCATATTAAATAGCATTTCAGGACGAGTCAGTTTCATTACAACTACACCTATAATTAAGAGTGTTATCGAAAGTCCTGTCACTCTTATACTGTAGGCTTTAGATGGTTTTTGAATTGTTATTCTCTGAAAACTATTCTTAGAAACACCAACAATCAACACATAAATTAAACCAGACATAACAGAAAATAATTTTATTTCTTTAGGTATAGAAGTTGCTAATAGTATAGGTAAAAGAAAGAATAGCAAGAATATTTCTATTCCTAAAATCGTTTTACTAGGTGTTGTTTTTAATTTTTTAAATAGGCTCATTAAAAATGATTTTATCGTAATAAAAATGAAGCTTTTGTCGAATGCTCACAAATAGAACTTATTAAATTCTAGGTAAAATTAATATAATCGTCGATCTTGTTAAAATCTTCGGTATAGAGTACCTTTGCAGCCTCATTATTTGTTAGTAATCTAACAAAGATGAAGACGACAAAAGGCTTATGCAAAAGATTCAAGACATATTAAAAGAACGCATCCTTGTGCTTGATGGTGCAATGGGTACGATGATTCAGCAATATAAATTTACAGAAGAAGATTATCGTGGTGAGCGTTTTAAGGATTGGGGGCAACCTTTACAAGGAAATAATGACTTATTAAGTCTGACACAACCCAAAGCAATAAAAGAAATTCATGCCAAATATTTCGAGGCCGGAGCAGATATCGCAGAGACCAATACGTTTTCGGGTACTACCATTGCTATGGAAGATTACGGAATGCAAGATTTAGTATACGAGTTAAATTACGAATCAGCTAAAATTGCCAGAGAAGTAGCTGACGAATTTACAGCTAAAAATCCAGAAAAACCTAGATTTGTCGCAGGTTCTATAGGGCCTACAAACCGTACTGCTAGTATGTCTCCAGATGTTAATGACCCTGGGTATCGAGCAGTGACATTCGACGATCTACGAATTGCTTATAAACAGCAGGTAGAAGCTTTATTAGATGGTGGATCTGATCTTTTGTTAGTAGAGACAATTTTCGATACTTTAAATGCTAAAGCAGCATTGTTTGCAATAGAAGAAGTTAAAGACCAGCGTGGTGTTGATGTTCCTATTATGGTAAGTGGTACAATTACAGATGCAAGTGGTAGAACTCTTTCGGGTCAAACAGCAGAAGCTTTTTTAGTTTCGGT
Organism: uncultured Aquimarina sp.; assembly: GCA_937929895.1. Classification (GTDB taxonomy): domain Bacteria; phylum Bacteroidota; class Bacteroidia; order Flavobacteriales; family Flavobacteriaceae; genus Aquimarina. Next base: position 837 of record CALFUO010000099.1, on the reverse strand, counting down.
ATCACATATTCCAATGTTAAGTGTTGGTTTTAATTGTGCTCTAGGAGCAAATCAGTTAACCCCACATTTAGAAGTATTAGCAAATAAGGCAGAGTTTAATGTTTCTGCACACCCCAATGCAGGTTTACCAAATGCTTTTGGAGAGTACGATGAGACTCCAGAACAGATGGCTGCTCAGATAAAAGAGTTTTTAGATAAAGACTTAATCAATATTATTGGTGGATGTTGTGGAACAACGCCTGCACATATTACGGCAATTGCTGATTTAGCATCAGGGTACAAGCCGAGAGGTTTTAAGGTTATTTAGTTATCAGTTGTGAGTTGTCAGAAGCATTATGAATTATAAAGATTTAGAAGTATGGAAAGAATCTAGGCAATTAGTAAAAGAAATTTATGTTGTTACAGAATCTTTTCCTAAATCAGAATTGTACGGCTTAGTAAGTCAAATTAGACGGAGTTCTATTTCTATTCCGTCAAATATAGCTGAAGGCTGTGGAAGAAGAACTTCAAGAGACACGTTACAATTTTTATTCATAAGTAGAGGATCTATTTATGAATTAGAAACACAACTATACTTAGCATTAGATCTAGAATATATAGGTAGAGAAGAATTCCATAAAATAAGTGACAATATCATTCAGTGTAGAAAATTGTTAAATGGATTCATCAATTACTATAAACAAAATATTGATGGGAGAAAATAAAGAAATACTCACAACTGACAACTCACAACTCTCAACTAAAAAGAGATTCTTAAAATTATCTTTTTTTGTGTTACTGTCTACTGAAATTATCAAAAATACTCTTAAATTTCGCCGACATATGACAAATTATGAT
>CALFUO010000098.1 GCA_937929895.1 uncultured Aquimarina sp. | reverse complement strand
AAATCAGTATCTCAGGCAAAAAATAAAGTAATTTTCGGGGGATGGCTAAATTTTGTTATATAATGGTTCTAATGGTCGAACATACAACACCATCGACTTAACAAGCACCTCTTTAACCAATATAATAAACGGTTTTGGTTTTATTGAATTGAGCCTTCCTACTAACGGAATACAAAATGGAGGACCAGATGGTCTTGCTTTAATTGATGCTTCAGGCAATGTTATTCAATTTCTAAGCTATGAAGGTACTTTTCAAGCAACTAATGGACCTGCTTCAGGGGAAACCAGTGTAGATATTGGAGTATCCGAGACTGGTTCTACCGCAGTAGGAACATCGTTACAGCTTCAAGGAAACGGATCTACCTATACAGATTTCACTTGGGCAAGTAGTACTAACGAAACATTTGGTAGCGCCAATAATTTGCAGACTTTTATAGATTCAGATGTCGTTTTTATAAACGAATTGCAGGTATCTACCACAGGTGCAGATTGGGATTTTTTTGAACTACAAGGTCTTGCTGGTAAAGATCTCTCTGACCTTACCTTCTTAGTTATCAAAAGTGATAATAGCCCAACATCAAGAGGAACAATAGACCAAGCAATCAGTTTAAGCGGACAAAGCATACCCGCTGATGGATTTTGGGTTGCTGCCGATGCCAATGCCATAACTACATATGATATAACACCCGACTTAAGTATTTCTAGTAACACTTTCGAAAACAGTTCTTCGACCTACTTGCTAGTTAGCGGTTTCTCTGGATCACAAGGAACAGACTTAGACACGGATGATGATGGAACACTAGATTTGACACCTTGGACAGAGATTATTGACAGTGTAGCAATATTGGACTCTAGAGCATCAGATACAGCTTATGCTGGAGCTACTGCTCTTGGTCCTGATGGTAGCTTTTTTCCTTCTGGAATTTTTAGAAGCCCAGACGCACCAACAGGGAATTTTAGCACTAGTTTCTTAAGCTTTAGTACCGCAGATGGTACTCCTGGTACTAGTAATGGCGAAGGATCTACTAGTGATAACCTGACAATAGAAGGGAATAGCAATACCATAACCAACGGTGACACTACTCCTAGCACTACAGATGGCACTGATTTTGGAAATAGCATTAGCGGTTCTGAAGATAGTGCTACATTTACTATTAAAAATGATACTGGAGGCAGTATCAGCGTAACAACAATCAGCATCACAGGCACAAATGCATCTGACTTTTCTATTTCTAGCAGTACTGCAAGCAGACCGTTTTCCATTGCAGATGATGCTAATCAAGACTTTATAATTGAACTTTCAGACACTGCGACTATCGAAAGTAAATCTGCAACTATAACAGTAGTTACAGACACTACTACTATCACATTTGCTATTGCTGCCAATGTTACTACAATTCCTTCTATGACATTTATTCACAGCATCCAAGGTGATTCTAGCACGAGTCCATTAGACGGCCAAACAGTAACCATAGAAGGTATTGTTGTTGGTGATTTTCAAGATGGAAGCGGAACTAACGGGGATATAAACGGTTTCTTTATACAAGAAGAAGACGGTGATATAGATGTAGACAATAATACCTCTGAAGGTATTTTTGTTTTCGATGGTAGCTCTCCTGCGGTAGATGTAACAAATGGTGATAAAGTTCAAGTAACTGGTACTGTAGATGAGTTTTTTGGTTTCACTCAAATTGTAAGTATTTCAAATATTACACTAATAAGTAGTGGAAACACTTTACCAACAGCAGCGATTATCAATCTACCCGCTACTTCATCTACAACTAATAGTGATGGCGATGTGATCGCCAACCTAGAAAATGTTGAAGGAATGCTAGTAAACTTACCCCAAGAAATGACGGTAACAGAAATGTTCAACTTAGACCGTTTTGGAGAATTTAGAATTAGTCAAGGAGGACGTTTACGTCAGTTTACTCAAGAAAATTTACCAAGTGTTTCTGGATACAACGCCCATCTAGATGCTATTGCAAAAAGAAGCATTACAATAGACGATGGACTATCAATTCAAAATCCTGACCCAATCATTTTCCCTGATGGCAACTTAAACTCATCAGACGCTTTTAGAATGGGAAATACTATTACTGGGCTAACGGGTGTTATCAGCTACAGCAGAAGTAGTGGTAGTATCGGAATCGAAACTTATCGTTTATTACCAACCACGTCTTTCTCAGTTGTCAATACAAACCCTCGTCAAAATACTCCATCCGATGTTGGAGGAAGTTTAAAAGTAGTTAGCTTCAACGTATTAAATTATTTTACAACTTTAGACGAAGGATCTAACGCGACAGCTATCGGAGAAGACCCTCGTGGAGCAGACAATGCAGCAGAATTTGGTCGTCAACGTCAAAAATTATTGGAAGCTTTATTAGATATTAATGCTGATGTATATGGCTTAATCGAACTTGAAAATGACTTCTCTCCGACTTCTAATGGAAATGCTATAAAAGATATCGTAGATGGATTAAACGCGACTGTAGGCTCAGGGACATTTGACTGGGTGGACCCAGGCACTCAATTTGTTGGGGATGATACTATTGCTGTAGGTGTGATTTACAAAACGAGTACTGTAAGCATTAGTAACGGAACTACAGTCGAAATACTAGATGACTCTGACCTTAGTGGACTTGGTTTCACTAGCTCTCCTGCCGTTTTTAATGGAAATAGCACTAATCGAGCTCCTATAGCAGTAACATTTACAGAGACTAGTTCCGGAGAAAAGTTTACAGTAGTCGTTTTACACTTTAAATCTAAAGGTAGTGCAGGAACAGCTTCTTCCGGAGACTCTGATACTGGTGACGGTGCCGGAAATGCAAATCAAACGCGTCTAAATGGATCTACGGTATTAGCTTCTTGGTTAGATACTGATCCTACCAATAGCGGGGATAATGATTTTTTAGTACTTGGCGATTTTAATGCCTATGCTAAAGAAACCCCGATAACCTTTTTCGAAGGAGAAGGGTATACTGACTTAGCCCGTAATGCTATTGGAAATAGCGCTTATTCTTTTGTATTCGATGGACAAACAGGAACATTAGATTACGCTTTTGCTAACAACTCACTACTAAGCCAAGTATCAGGAGCTACAGAATGGCATATAAACGCTGATGAAGCTAATGCCATAGATTATAACACCGATTTTGGTAGAAGTACTAGCATCTTCAATGGCTTATCACCATTTAGAAGTTCTGACCACGATCCAATTATTGTTGGGCTATCCCTTACCTCTCCTACTTTAGGAATTTCTAATGATCTGAATTCAATTGACCGTCGTTTTAATATCTCCCCAGTTCCAATGAAATCAGATGATACCATCAACATCGAAGTTCTAGAAGTTTCAGGAGCTGTGACTGTTGAAGTATTCAACTTGGCAGGACAAAAAATTTGGTCTAAAGGATTCAATACTACCGAAAAACTGATAACTTCTATTGATTTATCTAATCTAGTAAAGGGAACTTATTTGATGAAGGTTACTAGTGCCAACAACACTGTTTCTAGAATCTTTGAGAAGTAAATTCTCCAAAAGATTTAAACTATAACACAACATATATTTAGTTGTAAATTACAAAACCCCGCAGGCCTTGAAGATCTGCGGGGTTTAATTTTTCATAACTAAAAGACTATTCTAGTTCAGCGACTTCATAAGTATTTGACCCTTCTGTAATCAGAGAAGCCATTGCCGATTTTGATAAATTATCAGGTATCTGGACTGTTTTTGTAGGCAAATGTGCCATCATAAATCCATCTTTTAAAGACGCTAGTTTAGTCAAACTCTGGTCTCCATTTAATTTATTCCAAGATTGATCTTCTGGTAAATAAATTAAAGTAGCCGTTTTTCCTTTTTTCTTACCCTCTAGCACAACAACATCAAAACGATTCTGTGTTGCTGTAATCTGGTAGGTATTCTTTTTTACGGTAACAACTTGTGTTTCTTCTTCACTAGGCTTCATGGCTATTGGATTATCTCCTCCCCAAAATTCGATACTATTAAAGATTAATAAATCTCCTAAAGAAGCTAATTGATACACAGGAATTACCCAAAGTGCAATAAAAATTAGTTCATTTCCGAATTTATTAGCAGTTATATCCTCATTCCAATCTCTAAGACTATTGAAGGCACTAAAACTACCAATGCAGCTACTACATAGTATGGAAGCAGCCAATGTTGTTGCGATAACGACTTTTTTCATAATACTTTAATTTATAGTTAAAACTAAAATACGATTAAAATATTGCCGATTTACACATAATACAGACTACTAACTTTATGAAAGCAAGAAAAGCCCAGTGCTTTTGCAAAGGGCTTTTACTAAATATTTTACTAAAAATTACGCTTTAGCTTCTACCTCGAAAGGCTCGATAGATACGTAAGATTTATTATCTTTCTTTTTTACAAACTTCACAATACCATCAACTTTGGCATGTAACGTATGATCTTTACCTAAGTATACGTTTTCACCTGGCTTGTGAGCTGTTCCTCTTTGGCGAACGATAATGTTACCAGCAATTGCAGGCTGACCTCCAAAAATCTTTACACCTAAGCGTTTCGATTCCGATTCACGACCGTTTTTCGAACTACCTACACCTTTTTTATGTGCCATTTTAATTCAATTTATATTCTGAACTGCTTCAGAAATATTAAACATTAGAAGTAATATATTATTTACCTCCGTCTAATTCGTCTTGTAATACTTTTAACTCATCCCACTTACCGTTAGCAGCTAAATCAGCTTGCTGTGGCCATGTACCTGGCTCTAAGTGTGATAATCTAGAACTAGCAGCAACTAAGATTTCTTTAATGTTAGCTGGTTCTGCCTTTGCTAACTTAGCAAAAGTATCGATACCTGCATTTACTAAAGCTTCAGCAGCCTTTGGTCCAATTCCTTCGATTTTCTTTAAATCATCTCCTTTTGCAGCAGCTTTCTTGGCTGGAGCTTTCTTAGGAGCAGCTTCTTTCTTAGGAGCAGCTTTCTTAGCACCTGAAGCAACGATGTCTTCAATAGAAATTTCAGTTAAATACTGACGGTGACCATTCTTTACACGGTAACCTTTTCTTCTTTTCTTTTTGAAAACAATTACTTTGTCTCCTTTTAAGTGTCTTAACACTTTAGCGCTAACTTGAGCACCTTCTATAACTGGGGCGCCAACAGTAACTGCATCTCCGTCTGCTGTCAAAAGAACTTTATCGAAAGCGATAGAAGCTCCTTCTTCTTCTTGTAAACGGTGCACAAATACTTTTTGGTCTTTTGCAACTTTAAATTGCTGCCCTGCTATCTCTACAATTGCGTACATAGCTATGTATTTATAAATAATTTATACAAAATGGAGTGCAAAAGTACTGATTTTATTTTGAATAACAAGATACACACAAAACTTTAAAAGAATAGAGAGAAGAGAATATAGATCACTAGCACCCGAAACTTTAGAATAAAGACCGTTTCACTGAAAAAGAAGAGAATATAGACTTTATAAATCAAATTGTTACAAGTCTTGAACTTAAACATTTTTGATTCGTCTTAGAAAATATCTTTTCTCAACATTTTGACGCTTAAGCTTTTTTAAATCATTAAAAACAAAGTATTTATTTTTTTATTTTTCTGAAATCCAAAACTTTCGGATACTAGTTAAAATAGATCTATTAAGGCACTAATTAATTCATTTTCAACTTGAATTTGATAGATCGAAATACATCTTTACTACAAATTCATATTACAGTTAGAACAAGTATTTTTTTTCAAAAATTAATCTATTTTATAGGTTCTATTTTCTATTTTATAACAGCGAAGCAGTCTAATACCTAATTAGTTACCAACTTCTCCTCTGGATTACTGATAAGATGTTTTAAATTCCAGCTTACCTTATAGTATTGCATATAGAACAAAGTGAAGACCATACTTGTAGAAACTCCCATTATAAATACTACAAAATATACTAATCCACTTGGTGTATGATAATGGGAACGCCAATTACCAACTAACTCATCCAAAAAGGTTGGTTGAATTTCAGTGCTAAATAACACAAAGAACAAGGTAAAGATTATCGTTGCATTTAGTCCCGTCAAAAAACCTAAAGAAAAGCCCTTGTAATACTTTATTTTATGATTCTTTGTTTTAGATATTGCATACCTTTTAAACATTCGACTTAAGCCATATCCTACAATAGCTCCATTTAAAAGACTAAAAATAGGTTTCGTATGCAAATTAAAGGTGCTTAGTATTATAAAATAGGTAATTAATCCCATCCCTATTAACCAGCCAAATCTTGTGGGTAATGCTAACTTTTTCATATCATTTAGTTTTTAGTTTTATAAAAAGTTACAAAGCTTTACACACCAACAGCATATAACTTACGTTAAAATACCTCGTTTTTAACACTTTACATCATAAATACAATAACCTACATGGTATTAACCATCACTATGATTAAATTGAAAAACGTTTTTTTGAAAATGAAATATACTCGATTAAGACCATCTCAAACTTAGGATCGTATTACAACGACTACATTACCATAATAACGCATATTGGCTTTAACTTAAAGTTGCTCTTTCTAATATAAAGTTGGTTCATTAGGAATCAAAAATACACCCCACCATTGTATTAAAATTCAATTTATTGCCTTTTTCAAAAAACTTAATTCAAACTTTAACTAAGCAACTATTTCATTAAAATTCGATAATATTTAACTGCCGTTTTGGTAATCTTTCTTGCAGAACTTGGGATAAAATTAAAATCATTACTCATGAAAAATCTAAAGTATATTGTAGTAGCATTCGGTATTATCTCTACTCTCAACTCCTGTAAAAATACCGACGATAGTATTATTGATAGAGACGATCCCAAGCCTAAAAAAAATAAACCTATCATTATTGCTCACAGAGGAGCACAATCTGTCTTACCAGAACACACGTTAGAGGCCTATAAAAAAGCTGTAACCCTAGAGGCCGATTTTATTGAACCTGATTTAGTACTCACCAAAGATGGTCATTTAATAGCACGACACGAACCTTTTCTGTCTAGTACGACTAACGTTTCCGAAATTCCAGAATTTGCGGACCTAAAAACAACCAAAACATTAGATGGTAAAGAAATTAACGATTGGTTTAGTACTGATTTCACACTAGCTCAAATAAAAAAATTAAGAGCAAAACAACCATTCGCTGGAAGGCCTAAAGATTTCGATAACCAATTCGAAATACCCACTTTCGAAGAAGTTATTGTTATTGCAAAGGCATCTGCTAAAGAAAGAGGTCGTACTGTGGGTATTTACCCAGAAATAAAACACCCGCTATTTCATAATGAAATTTTCGGAGATCATTTCATGGAAAATAAATTATTAGACATTTTAAAAAAGGAAAAATGGAATTCGAAAGAAGCTCCTGTATTTGTACAGTGTTTTGAAGTTGAGCCCTTGCAATATATTAACGGCTTATCGTCAGTCAAATTGGTGCAATTAATTTCTACATACAACGTAAACAAAGATGGTTCATTAGATTATAATGTACCCGAAGGTGATTTCATTTCTTATGGTTCCCCTTATGATTTATTTGCAAAAGGAGACCCTCGTACTTATGAATTTTTTACTACCGCAGAGGGTATGGAGTTTACCGCTACTTATGCTGATGGTATTGGGCCTTGGAAACCTTTTATTATTTCTTTTTCAACTTCTGAAAGTGGGGGTATCACTCTATTACCTGCTACGAATTTTATTGAGCTGGCACACAAAAATAATTTATTAGTACATCCTTATACTTTTAGAAACGAGGATAACAAATGGAGCAAAGGAAATCCTGAAGCAGAATATCATTTGTTTTTTGAAGCAGGTGTAGATGGCGTATTTACAGACTATACTGATGAAGCGGTTAATGCTTTAAACAATTTCGAATAAGCTTTTATAGCATTTCCTAATTGAATTTACCGAATTAAAAAGCATCTTTTAATATAAATTCAAATAAGGACTGGTATTACAATAACACGCATACATAAGCTATATGAAGAATTAACTTCCTAGGATCATCCATGAAGTATAAATTATACGATTTAAACCATAAAATGCGGTATAAATATTTAGAATTAATTTTCACTTTTTCAAGGCGTAAAATTAAAGCATAGCACTTAGCTACGGTTTCATTTTGAAACGAAGAAAAAGTAGAAAAGTAAACTTAATATATATTGCATTTTATGGTTTAAATCGTAAAAACCTCATAGACCTTTGGGATCTATGAGGTTTCGCTTTTATAACTTAAATATAGGGGTCTTATTTTTAGCAACTCGAAACATTCGATAACTTTCTATTAATACTGTCGATAAGATTAACCCTCCTCC
>CALFUO010000097.1 GCA_937929895.1 uncultured Aquimarina sp. | reverse complement strand
TGCTTTTAAGGGGTTATTCTATTTTTTTACAACTTTAAAATACAAACTTTTAAGCAGTTTTTCAATTCTTAAACACCCTAAAACATCAATAAAATCAATACTTTAAACAAAAAGTAAAGTGATTTTCAGGGGATGGCTAATCTAACTACAGAGGTTCGTTTAAAGTTTGAAATATTAAGGGTTACCTTACTTTTCCTCCATCAAGATCATCTTGAAGTTTTAATAATTCTTTCCATTTTCCTTGGAATGCTAATCCTGCTTGCATTGGCCATGTATCTGGTTTGTGAATTTCAAAACGTTTTCCACCAATGTTTAAAATTTCTTGGCAGCGATCGATTGATGCATTTGATAATTGATACCAAGTTTTAATTCCATTTTCTTTAAATAATTCAGAAATTTTTGGTCCAATCCCTTCTACTACTTTCAGGTCATCACCAATAATTTTCTTTCCGAATATTGATTTTGCTAAGTCAGCATCAAATACTAATTCAGGTTCTGCAGCTACTTCAGTAAGATTTTTTACAATACCAGCCGATGCGCTTACTGGAGCACTTTTACTAGCTTCAAGATTTGTCGTAGATACTTCTGCTTTACTAGCTAGGCAAGCATCTAGCTCTGCTTGTAGTTTATTGATTTTAGCTTTAAGATCTCCGATTTCGTTCTTTTCGTCATCGCAGTTACAGAATAAGCTTTTTAAAAGCCATCCTAAAATTCCCCCAATAATTGCAGCCAATAAAGGCCATATGATACACCAAAACATAGTTTATATTTTTTTAAAGTTGATTATTTATTTTAAAGTTACTTCTACACGACGGTTTTTAGCGCGTCCTTCTTCTGTTTCGTTAGAAGCGATGGATTGTGTCTGTCCTTTACTAGAAGCTACGATCTGACTCGAAGGAATGTTGTTTTTTGCTAAATATCCCTTAATTGTATTAGCACGAGCCAAACCTAATTTTAAATTATTATCTGGGTTACCAGTATTGTCTGTATGACCGATTACTTGGATCTCAGCTCCATCTGCTTTATCTATATAAGTAGCAATATCAAACATTTTTAAACGCTGTGCAGCTGTTAAATTCAACGAACTAGAACCGGTTTGGAAATGAAGCTCTAAAGGATTTTGTTGGATCTTGTCGTGTAGAGCTTTTAGGTCTGCAGCAGCCTTAGCTTTGGCATCATCACTGGTGTCAATAGTATTGAAGTTATATTTTGCAGGTCCTAAGAAAATTCCATCTATATTAGGAACAAGATTATCATCTAATAATCCTTTGCAGTTTAGTTGTTTGGAAGAGATACCGTGATTTACCAAGTAATGTTTTATAGCTTCAGCTCTTGCAATCCCTAAGTTCGGAAAAGCAGAAGTGTTTTTCTCGCTGCTTTTGTAAAGACCGATAATATCTAATGTTTTATCAGGATGGCTTGCTAAGTATGTTTTTAGTTTACCTATAGAAGCATCTAGGTTAGGACTAAGTGGCTTAAGAATCCCGAAATTAGAGTCTTTAAAATTAAAGTGATGATTGATGTTGATGTCAAATCCACCTTTAGGGTCGGATAATGCAAAACCCAAGCTAGTAGGTGTTGGGGTTGTAACATTTGTGATAGTTGAATCTACAGTTTCTTTTGCTTTGTATTTGTCGCAATTTTTACAACAAGTGAGATACTGTAAATAACTAAATACTATACCCGTTAACAAGATACCGAGTATGTATGTGGCTTTTTTAGTCATTTAGCTGGTTATTAGAAAGTTAATAAACAGCAACAATTTAACAATAATTAACGGAAGTACGGGTAAATCGTTAAAATTTCGAAAGAAATTTCGATAAAGTGTTAAAACAAGCTTTTAAAAGAAAGTGTGTAGCGATTCAAATTAACATTCAGCCTCTATGATATTAGTCGATAGTTGGTGGCATAATAAATCAAAACAATTATCTAGGGGTACAAAAAGTATATTGTGTAGTTCTAATAAGTCGTAGGCAATTTGTTCGTGATGTGTTTCTTTTGCTTTAGTTTCGGTCGACGGGTAAACGATTAGATGGTTTTTGTTCATGAGGCGGTAACTTGTATTTTCTATCGGCGAAAATAAAAGCTGTCTGTCCTATGCAAATCACTCTAAAGTATGATTTTGTTTAAAATTTGAATTTGATGCCTTGTGCTAAAGGAAGCTCTGTTGAATAATTAATAGTATTTGTTTGTCTTCTCATGTAGGCTTTCCATGCATCAGAACCAGATTCGCGTCCTCCACCAGTATCTTTTTCTCCTCCAAAAGCACCTCCGATTTCAGCTCCAGAAGTTCCGATATTCACGTTGGCAATACCACAATCAGAACCTTGCGAAGACAAAAACAATTCAGATTCACGAATATTTGTAGTCATTATTGCAGAAGAAAGCCCTTGCGACACCGAGTTTTGAATTTCGATGGCTTTTTCCATAGATCCTGAATAAGGAATTATGTACAATAAAGGAGCAAATGTTTCCTCTTGTACAATAGGCATTTCATTTTTGGCTAAAAAAACGGAGGGAGAAACATAACAACGGCTTTCGCAACCTTTGTCGGTTAGTAGTTTTCCTTCTATAATTGGTTCAGCACCTTGTTCTTTAGCGGCTACTATAGCTTTTAAATACTGTTTTACAGCATCTGTATCTATCAGTGGTCCCATGTGATTTGTTTCATCTAATGAAGAACCAATCTTAATTTGCTGATAAGCACCTTTTAGTTTTAAGATTAATTCATCTACCAACGAATCATGAACAATTAATCTACGTGTAGTTGTACAGCGTTGTCCAGCAGTTCCGATCGCGCCGAATACAATCGCGGGTATAGCTAATTGAAGATCTGCATTTGGAGTAATAATCATGGCGTTATTTCCTCCAAGTTCTAGTAGTGATTTTCCTAATCGAGCGCCTACGGTAGCTGCAACATCTTTACCCATTTTAGTAGAACCAGTAGCAGATACTAAAGCGATTCTTTTGTCCGCTGCTATTTGCTTTCCTAGTTCTACTTTTCCTGTAATAAGGCAAGAGATTCCTTTGGGTAAATTATTGTTCTCTAACACTTCGCCAATTATTTTTTGACAAGCGATAGCACATAGAGGTGTTTTTTCCGAAGGTTTCCAAATAGTTACATTTCCACAGATCCAAGCCAAAGCTGTATTCCAAGCCCATACGGCAACAGGGAAATTGAAAGCAGAAATGATTCCTACCATACCTAGGGGATGCCATTGTTCGTACATACGATGTTGAGGTCTTTCAGAATGCATGGTAAATCCATGTAGTTGTCGAGAAAGGCCTACTGCAAAATCACAGATATCAATCATTTCTTGGACTTCCCCTAAGCCTTCTTGTAGGGATTTTCCCATTTCATAGGCCACTAGATACCCCAGACTTTCTTTTTTTTCACGAAGTGCTTCGCCAAATTGTCGAACGATTTCGCCTCTTTTTGGGGCAGGAATTGTTCTCCATATTTTAAAAGCTTGTTGGGTTTCTTTAATTATAATTTCGTAATCACTGTCAGTCGTTAATGTAATAGAAGCGATTTGGTTTCCGTCTACAGGAGAAAAGCTAGATATAGTTTCAGAACTAGTAATGAATTTGTTTCCAAAAGCAGTTCCTTGTTCTGTCTTAGATATGTTTAGAAAACTAAGGTGTTCTTGTAAAGTCACGGCAAACGTTTTAGGTAATGCAAAAATACTTTTTTTGCCAATCATGACGCCTAAGAAAGAGAAGTCTTAATGTAGAGTTACAATTTTGTAAATATTTTAATAATCATAAAGTGTTAGTTATTTCAGACAGAAGAGACTTATATCGTATATTTGCAACGATAAATTGTTAGGTAATGATTAAAGTATCAGACATAGCAAAAAAGAAAGTGGTCGAGTTAATGCAAGATGACGGTTTTAATCCAGATAATGACTTTGTTCGTGTTGGGGTAAAGTCGGGTGGATGCTCGGGACTTTCTTATGATTTGAAATTTGATAAAGAGAAAGCAGAAGACGACAAGGTATTCGAAGATAATGGAGTGCGTATTATCGTAGACAAAAAGAGTTTTTTGTATTTAGTGGGTACTACATTAGAATATTCTGGAGGTCTAAACGGAACAGGTTTTGTGTTTAATAACCCGAACGCAAGTAGAACTTGTGGGTGTGGGGAAAGTTTTTCATTATAACAGTAGGAAGTTTTGAGTTGTGTGTTGAGAGAAACTAACAACTGAAAACCGATAACTGATAACTAAACTCGAGGTATGAGTAAGTATACAGAAGACGATTTAAAGAAAGAATTAGAAACGAAGGAGTACGAATACGGATTTTATACGGATATAGAATCTGATACGTTTCCTACTGGTTTGAATGAAGATATTATTCGTGCTATTTCGGCTAAGAAAGAAGAGCCAGAATGGTTAACTAATTGGCGTTTAGATGCGTACAGAAAATGGGCGCAAATGGAAGAGCCAGATTGGGCGAATGTAAATTACCAAAAGCCAGATTTTCAGGCAATCAGTTATTACTCTGCACCAAAAAAGGTAGATCCCAACAAAACATTAGACGATGTTGATCCAGAGTTATTAAAGACTTTTGAAAAGTTAGGGATTTCTCTAGACGAACAAAAGAAATTATCTGGGGTTGCAGTAGATGTTGTTGTCGATTCGGTTTCGGTTGCAACTACTTTCAAGAAAACTTTAGCAGAAAAAGGAATTATTTTCTGTTCAATTTCTGAAGCAATTAAAGATCACCCAGAATTAGTGAAAAAGTATTTAGGTACTGTAGTAACTAAGACAGATAACTATTATGCAGCATTAAATTCGGCTGTATTTACAGATGGTTCTTTCTGTTATATTCCAAAAGGTGTTCGTTGTCCGATGGAGTTATCGACTTACTTTCGTATCAATCAGAGTGGTACAGGGCAGTTTGAGCGTACTTTAGTTGTTGCTGACGAAAGTAGTTATGTTAGTTATTTAGAAGGTTGTACCGCACCAAGTCGCGATGAAAATCAATTACATGCTGCCGTGGTAGAATTGATTGCTATGGATGACGCAGAAATCAAATATTCTACAGTACAAAATTGGTTTCCGGGAGATGCAGCAGGAAAAGGAGGGGTTTATAATTTTGTAACAAAAAGAGGGCTTTGCGAGAAAAACGCAAAAATTTCTTGGACTCAAGTAGAAACAGGTTCTGCAGTTACTTGGAAATATCCGTCTTGTGTATTGAAAGGAAATAACTCAGTCGGAGAGTTTTATTCGATTGCAGTTACTAATAATTACCAACAAGCAGATACAGGTACCAAAATGATTCACTTAGGTAAGAATACCAAGAGTACAATCATTTCGAAAGGTATTTCTGCAGGGAAATCTCAAAATTCTTATCGAGGATTAGTACAAATAAGCCCAAGAGCTGAAAATGCACGTAATTTTTCGCAGTGTGATTCGTTATTGATGGGTAACGAATGTGGAGCGCATACTTTTCCTTACATAGAGGCGAAGAATAAGACAGCACAAATAGAACACGAAGCGACTACAAGTAAAATTGGAGAAGATCAGATCTTTTATTGTAATCAGCGAGGTATCGATACAGAAAAAGCAATTGCATTAATTGTTAATGGTTTTAGTAAAGAAGTATTGAATAAACTTCCAATGGAGTTTGCAGTAGAAGCACAAAAATTACTTGAAATTAGCTTAGAAGGTTCGGTAGGATAATAGCGTTTTGTGCAACTTCGTTATATTTATCACATAACTAATTACACAAACTATCTAAATTATTTCTTATGAAAAAAGTATTGGTATTATTCGGATTAGCTTTAGCACTATTTTCTTGTAAAAACGAACCTAAAATTGATCCCAATGCTATCGACATTGAAGCAGAGTTTATTCATGTTGATAATGCTGCAGTATTAAAAGGTAAAACTTTTATTTATGGGGTAATTTTGGATGACAAAGCTTTAGAATTATCAGAAAAAACAGCACCAATGAAAAAAGAAAAGTACGATATGGTGCCTGTGAAAATTAAAGGAGTAATTACAGAAAACCCAAAAAAAGATGGGTGGGATCAACTTGTAAAGGTTGAGCAAATTATACAGGTACTTCCCGTGGCCGAAACGCCAGTGAAGGATCAATTAAAAATTAACGTTACCCAATAAGAAGGGAATCAATTATTGACAATGTTAGAGATTAAAAATTTACACGCAAGTATTGATGAGAAGGAAATCCTTAAGGGATTAAATCTTTCCGTAAAAGCAGGAGAGGTACATGCTATTATGGGGCCAAATGGTGCCGGTAAAAGCACGCTAGCTTCTGTTGTAGCAGGGAAAGAGGATTATGAAGTTACCGAAGGTAGCATCGAGCTTGAAGGAGAAAATATAGATGAGTTAGGAGCTGATGAGAGAGCGCACCAAGGAGTGTTTTTGTCTTTTCAATATCCAGTAGAAATCCCAGGGGTTTCTGTAACAAATTTCATCAAAACAGCGATCAACGAAACTCGTAAGGCTCGTGGGTTAGAAGATATGCCTGCTAGGGATATGTTGAAGAAAATCAAGGAGAAATCGGAGTTGTTAGAGATTGATAGTAAATTTTTGTCTCGTTCTTTGAATGAAGGTTTTTCTGGAGGAGAGAAAAAGCGTAACGAGATTTTTCAAATGGCTATGTTAGAGCCTAAAGTTGCCATCTTAGACGAAACGGACTCTGGTTTAGATATCGATGCATTACGTATCGTTGCAAACGGTGTAAATAAACTGAAGAGTGAGGATAATGCTGTTATTGTGATTACCCACTATCAAAGATTGTTAGATTATATCGTTCCAGATTTTGTACATGTATTACATGATGGTAAAATTGTGAAATCAGGTACTAAAGAATTAGCTTTAGAGTTAGAGGAAAAAGGTTACGATTGGATTAAAGCAGCGCTTTAATTAGTTGTTAGGTTGCTATGTTATAGGGTTTCAATCTCAATAACTATTAACTCAATAACGAATAACTAAATGTAAGATGGAATTAAAAGAAAAATTAGTCTCTTCGTTTTTAGCATTCGAAAGTACAGTGGATACTAAGAGCACTGTACACGATATTCGCTCTCAGGCTATCAAAGATTTTGAGGCTTTTGGTTTTCCGACTAGAAGATTGGAAGCTTGGAAATACACTTCGTTAAATAAAATCTTAGACAATGACTTCGCGTTGTTTCCTAAGTCTAGTACAGCTTTAGAGTATAGTCAGGTAAAGCAATACTTTATTCACGATTTGGATACTTATAAAATTGTATTTATCGATGGTGTCTACTCCTCTCATTTGTCAAGTACAACTCACGATAAATTTGATGTGTGTTTAATGTCATCAGCATTAACACAAAATAGATTTAAAGCGGTGATCGATGTGTATTACAATAAAATTGCACATCAAGATGGAATGGTCTCTCTGAATACGGCCTATGCTAAAGAGGGGGCGTTTATTTATCTTCCTAAGAATATTGCTTCGGATAAACCTATCGAGGTTGTTCATTTTTCAACAGGAAAAGAAGGTGGTATGTTATTACAACCTCGTAATCTAATTGTAGCAGAAGATAATTCGGAAGTTTCAATAATTGAGCGTCATCAAAGTTTATCTGATTCGAAAACTTTTACGAATTCGGTTACTGAGATTTATGCAGGTGCTAATGCACGTGTAGATTATTATAAAATACAGAACGATACGTCGAATGCAACTCTAATAGATAATACGTTTACTGAGCAGCATAGAAGTAGTGTAGCTTCAGTACATACTTTTTCTTTCGGAGGAGAGGTTACGCGTAATAATTTAAATTTTAAGCAAAAAGGTGAAGGGATCGACTCTATCTTAAACGGAGTGACGATTTTAGAAGGTAAAGCTCATGTAGATCACAATACTTTAGTAGAGCATACAGAGCCTAATTGTGAAAGTCATCAGGATTATAAGGGGATATTTGACGAGCATTCTACAGGTGTTTTCAATGGTAAAATTATTGTAGAGAAGATTGCTCAGAAGACGAATGCATTTCAGTCAAACAATAATGTGTTATTGAGTGATCGCGCTACGGTGAATTCTAAGCCGCAATTAGAGATTTTTGCAGACGATGTAAAGTGTTCTCACGGTTGTACTATTGGTCAATTAGATGAAAGTGCATTATTTTATTTAAAGACTCGTGGTATTCCAGAGAAAGAGGGTAAAGCATTATTGATGTACGCTTTTGCTAATAATGTATTAGACTCAGTAAAAATACCTCAATTAAAAAATAGGATTAATGCTTTAATTGCAGAAAAATTAGGAGTAAATATTGGCTTCGATTTATAAATTTTAATCATTAGGCTGGCTTAAAAAGAATAAAATGTTTTTTAAGATAGCTTAATGATTAAATTTTAGCCGTTTTTTACATGTAATCTTAGGGATAAAAAAGGTTCTTCTCTTTCTTCTTTTACGGTATGGTTTATAATATTTAGGCTCTCGTTTTTTTCTTGTAGGTGAGCTTAGAATAGTTGTTAATAGTTGGCGGAGATATGTAGACGATACTAGTTTTAGGGTCATTTATTTTAGTGTAAACCGCCAGATGATCTATAACGGTTTTCTTTTTGTTATGTTTTATTTCACATTCGGTTTTTAATGAAAGACCCTATTCCCTCTGTAGAAATAAGCATTTTTATTTTTAAGGATTTGTTTTGTGTTGTATGAGAGGACTACAGTGTTCTCGGATAGCCAAAAGAAGTAATGTTTTTAAAAGTCGAATATAACCTAATGTGGTAATATAAAGCCTTTAATATTTATAGAACCAAATAGGTTTAACCTCATCGATAGTTTATTTAACTAACCAGACTATGTCACATTTGTTTATAAATTGTATAACATACGTCTTATTGAATTGTATGTTTTTTATATACATTTTTTTACTTTTCTGATAATAAGTAGTTTAGTCTTGTTTGTTTGTATGAAGACAAAGTATGTAAGTTTTTGTTTTTTAATATATTGAGGTTTAATTATCAATTACCTTAAAACGATTAATAATTACTTGTAAATAAAATTCTCTAATGAGCTTATCTATTAATATTCGAATTTTAATTGTAGTTGTCTTTTCTACAGCCATAAGCCTTAATGCTCAAATTATCACTACTAATACGGGTAAAAAGGAAAAATTAAGTTTTAAAAAACTTAGCAAAAAAAAGCTAATATCCGAGCAAGATGTAACTTGGGAAAATTTTGGTCTAGGTACATCGGGATACTGTGAAGAATACTTTATACATCCAACGGATGATAATGTAATGTTTATGGCTCCAGATATGCATGCCGCCTTTGGTACATGGGATGGAGGTAAATCATGGGAAACTATCAACGATAGTGATGGTGTTGGATATCACATGCGTCGTGTGATTGATATGAAATTTTCTTTAACTAACCCTGATTTTGGTATCGCATTCGCTAATAATCAAACCGGAAGTAAGAATACAGGAGAAGTGTATACAACCCATGATAAAGGTAGAACTTGGCAACTTAATTCTAAGGTAGGTAAAGCACATTCCAAATTAGCAATTCATCCTACTAACGATAAGATTTGGTTTTTAGGTGCTGGAGATTTTTGGAATATTAAAGCAAACCATAGAAGTAAAGCAAAACCACACGGTATAAAGCAAAAGCGTTCGAATTACGGTTACGTCTTAAAGACGATAGATGCAGGAGAGCATTGGACAAAAGTAGCTACAAATATTTCAGAAGATTTAGATGTAGGAAGAATTATTTTCGATAAAAATAATCCTAACGTTCTTGTAATGGCATCTAGTCATGGTATGTTTCGAAGTATAGATGGCGGAAACACTTGGCGAGCTAGCAATAAAGGATTACCTAACAATTTACCTAAGGATTTAGCATCATTTTATGATGGAGAAAATTTTGTGTTATATGCGGTAGACCAAACAGTTTATAAGAGTCCTAATGGTAATGATATAGTAAGTATTGGTGGAGTCTACAAGAGCATAGATAGCGGACTGAATTGGCAGAGTATTAATGGTAATTTGGGGGTTAATGTAAGGTTAATTAAAGAGCGCAATTACCGTAAAGGGTATTACAGAACCCTTCAAAAATGGTTTGACTTGCCTTCAGTTTCAATAGCAGAGAAAACCTATACGGTGCTCCCAACTGATGCGATGCCAAATTTTAATAGGATTGTTGTAAATCCAAGTGATCAGAATGAAATTTACTTAGTTCATAATAGAAGACACGATTACAGTTTTGGACCAGGTGATGTGTGGAAAACAGAAGATGGTGGTAAACATTGGTTTCCATGTTCAAGAACAGGAAAGTATTGGATTGAACATAAAGATGCCAATTATTGGAAGAGTAAGAACCCCAAAGTAGTAGGTAATAATATTGATTTTGCGCATCTTCAAAAAGAAATGGACGAAGGTCACGAGAATTATTCGGCAGCAAGAATGTTGGCTATAAATTCTAAAGGAGATGTTTTTACAGGAATTAATCAGCAATTGCTGAGGTCTAATAATGGAGGGTCTAGTTGGGAACAAATAGATGATATAGAAACAAGCCCAGGTAGTGAAGCGTGGATAAGTCGAGGAGGGACTGCTTTACCAGGCAGATTTATGCTTTTAGAAACAGGTAAGCCAGGGCGAAAACTTTTTTGTAGTGGAGAACACGGACTTTGGGAAAGCGCAGATATAGGAAATTACCCAAACAAGAATGCGGTTGCTGTGCGTCAATTAGAAGGTCAGAATAATAAAGGCGGTGCGCATTCTATTTCTACAGTAGCAGTACACCCCCATAATCCAGATTATATTTATTTTTTATCTTGGAGGCAAGAGCATAGAGGTAAATTACGAAGGTCTACTGATGGTGGTAAAACTTGGGAAAATATATCTACCATATTTAAAGCATCTAACAGTTCCTGGAAGTCCTTAGCGTCTCAATACAATCTAGTAATAGACCCTATTAACCCAGATAATATGTACTTCTGTGCTGTAAGAAAGGAAATCAGTGAAATAGGAGGTTTCATAAAAGAAGGTGTTTTAACGAAGGGGGGACATGGCTTTTATAAATCAACAGATGGAGGTTTTAGTTGGAAATTGTTTAACACTGGTTTGCCGAAAAATGCAAGCGTTAGAAGATTTACTCTTCATCCAGAAAATCCTAAGATTATTTACGCTGCTTTGAATCAGTGGAGTAAGAAGCACAAAGGGGGACTCTATGTTTCTGTTAATGGTGGCTTGTCTTGGGAGTCGGTTAAAATTCCTTCAATAATCAATTCGGTAAACAATGTGTTTATTGATAGAAATACAAAAGATATTTTTATAGCAACTGGATCTAGGAAAGGAGATTTCGATGCAGGTGGAGTTTGGAGGAGCAAAAATGGAGGGAAAAAGTGGAAGCAAATTTTTGAAGCTCCCTATGTGTGGCAAGTAGAAACCTCCCCTGTAGATTCAGATATCATTTTAATTTCTGTAGCGTCGCAGATTATTACAATTTCAAACACTTTTAAAAACCCAGGAGTATATCTTAGTAAAGATAACGGAGAAACCTGGTCTAAGATTAATAAAGGTCTTGCGCACCCAGGAAGAGTAGTAGATTTAAAGCCTGATCCAGAAGATAAAAATACAATTTGGGCTGCAGGTTGGGGTAGTGGTTGGTACAAAGCGAGTTTAAAACAATAGATGATAATTTGTTTTGTTCATAATGGATTAAAATTTTAACAAGAAAAATTATATTTTAATTCACTAGCATCCAAAAGTTTTAAATTCATGAAGGACATAAAATTATATATACTTAAAGCTTATTAAGTTTTAAGTATTCAGAAAAGATGTTTTCTTAGATAAGGTGAAAATGATTGAGTTTAAAACTTGTAACAACTTGGTTTATAAAGTTTATTTTCTCTTTCAGTGAAACGGTCTTTATTCCAAAGCTTCGGGTGTTTGTGATTTTGATTATACAGTATTAGTTTTAATGTTAAGAATATCGTTTTCTAATAGTATATTTAGTTAATTTTTATAATGAACATTGTTATTTTATCTCGTAATGCTAATTTATACTCTACTATTGCGTTACAACAAGCAGCAATAAAAAGAAGACACAATGTTCGCATTATAGACCCTATAAATTGTGACATTGTAATAGAGCAAAAGAATCCAGTAATATATTACAAGGGTAGACGTTTAGATCATGTCGATGCAGTAATACCTAGGATTGGTTCTTCGATTACTTATTATGGAACCTCTATCATTCGTCAGTTTGAAATGATGGGGGTTTTTACTACACTGGGATCTCAATCATTGGTACTTTCTCGAGATAAATTGCAAAGTTTACAGGTATTATCGAAAGCAAAATTAGGATTACCAAAAACAGTGTTTACGAATTACTCTAAAAATATAGACGATATTATACAACATGTTGGTGGGGCACCTCTAATTATAAAGTTATTAGAGGGTACACAAGGACTAGGTGTAGTATTAGCAGAAACTAAAAATGCAGCAAAATCTGTAATCGAGGCTTTCAACGGTTTACAAGCACGAATTATTGTGCAAGAATTTATAGAAGAAGCAAAAGGAGTAGATATTAGGGTTTTTGTAGTCGGCGGGCGAGTAGTGGGCGCTATGAAACGTAAAGGAGAAGAAGGAGAGTTTCGTTCAAACTTACATCGTGGCGGTACAGCTGAAGTTGTTTTGTTGAGTGAAGAAGAAAAGGAGGCTGCTATAGAAGCGGTAAAGGTCTTAAATTTAGCAGTTGCAGGTGTTGATATGTTGCAGAGCAATAGAGGTCCTTTGATATTAGAAGTAAACTCTTCTCCTGGTTTAGAGGGTATAGAAAAGGCAACAGGAAGAGATGTTGCTAGGGATATTATACGCTATATAGAAAAGAATGCCTAATTAGTGAAAATAGATAGTTAGATGAATGATCCGATATATATATTAGGAAATCAGATCTTACCAGGAGAGCGTAAAGTGATTAACTTTAATATTGCAAAGTTATATACTTCTACCAAGGTGGAAATTCCCATTATTGTAGAAAGATCGAATAAGCCTGGTCCAGTAGTTTTAATTACTGGAGGTATTCATGGAGATGAAATAAACGGAGTAGAGGTTGTACGTCAGTTAATTCAAAAGAAAATTAATAGACCTGTTAAGGGAACAATTATTTGTATACCAGTATTAAACGTCTTTGGATTTCTTTCGATGGATAGAAATTTTCCAGATGGGCGGGATTTAAATCGAGTCTTTCCAGGTACTAAAAAGGGATCTTTGGCTTCTAGATTTGCTTATCAATTTGTTAATGAGATCCTACCAGCAGTTGATGTTTGTTTAGATTTTCATACAGGTGGTGCAAGTAGATTCAATACATCTCAAATACGTGTTGATCCAAGAAATAAAAAAGACTTAGAATTGGCTCGTATATTTAATGCCCCTTTTATTTTAGAATCAAAAAAAATAGAAAAATCGTACAGAGCAACTTGTTCTAAAATGAATAAAACGATTTTGCTTTTCGAGGGAGGAAAATCGGGATTTATAGATCGTCAAATTGCTTCGGACGGTGTAGAAGGGACTATTAGGGTTCTCCAGCATTTAGGTATGACCTCTAATAAAATAGAGGTTCCTAGCCCCAAGGGTGAAAGTATTACAATTTATTCGAGTCGTTGGATTCGCGCAAAATACAGTGGAATGTTTCATCTAGAAGCGAGTCATGGAGCATTTGTAGAAAAAGGTCAAGTAATTGCTTCTATAACGGATCCCTATGGTAAAAATGACTATAAAGTAAAGGTGGCAAATAGTGGTTATATAATTAATATAAATGAAGCTCCTATAGTATATCAGGGTGATGCGATTTTTCATATCAGTACAAATTTCGAAAACCCAAATGAATTGATAAATGAATAAAGAGGAGATACGAAAGAAATATAAGTCACTTCGCAAAGAGCTTACTGAAAAACAAATAGAAAATTACAGTATACAAATAGCCAATCGGTTATTGCAATTAGATGTTTGGGGGTATAGTTATTATCACATTTTTCTACCTATCGATGCTCAAAAAGAGGTAAACACGGAATTTATTTTGCATACATTACAGGGTAGAGATAAATATATTGTTGTTTCTAAAAGTAATTTTGAAGATTATTCACTGACACATTTTTTGTTGACCGACCAAACTAAATTAAAGCTTAATAAATGGGGGATTCCAGAACCTGTAGATGGAATTGAGATTTCACCAGAAAAAATAGAGGTGGTTTTTGTGCCATTATTAGCTTACGATTCAAGAGGATACCGAGTAGGTTATGGTAAGGGATTTTATGATCGTTTTTTAGAAACATCTAGACCTGATTTAAAAATAGGGCTTTCTTTTTTCGATGTTTTAGATTCAGAGATAGAGGATGTTAACGAATTTGATATCACTTTAGACTATTGTGTTTCTCCAAATAAATTAAGAGATTTTAAAAAATAAAACTGAGTTCAAAAGGTATTTTTTGATTTTTGTGAATAGTAATTTATTTCCTTTTTTGTTTGAACTCAGTTTCAAAAGGGGCGAAAATGCTGTATTTCAATTTCGTAGTTGAAACAACTTTGAAACAAAAGTGGTAAAATAATTTTAATTGTAAAAATATTTAACGATAAAATTATACGCGCGTATAATTTATAACGTTCTCATTACTTATGTTTTAGTGTAAATGAGAGGTTGTAGGTATAGTTTTAGTACAAAAAAATCTGTACTAAAGAAGTATTGTATGTATTCGTTTGAAGATCAAGTTCTTTTGAGGTTTACGTTAAGTATTCCTCAATGTGTAGAATCGTTTTGTAGAATATTTTATAATTGTACCTTTATCCGTTAATGTTTAACACACTATTTTTTGTTAGATCGAGTTATCTAAATAGTGTTTAAAGAATAAAATTTTGAAAAAGCAATTTCATTCGCCTTTTTATATCTGTATTGCTGTTCTTTTGATTGTAGGTTGTTCTAGGAAAAAGGATAAGTGGGTCAATCGTAATTGGCATGCTATGACTACCTATTACAATACGGCATTTAATGGAAAACAAGCTTTTATCGTTGGGAAGCAAAATGTAGTAGAAAATTATAAGGATAATTACTGGAGGCAATTACCTGTAGAGCGTCTAGAGCTAAAAACAGCAGAGGACATCTATAATGGGGCAGAGAGTAATCCAGATTTTTTAAGAGCAGAAGAAAAGGCTGCAAAAGCGATTCAGAAGCATTCGATGGTTATTGCGGATAACGAACGAAATCCCCAAATAGACGAGGCTTTTATGTTACTTGGTAAAGCGCGTTACTTCGATCAAAGATTCATAGGTGCTTTAGAAGCATTTAATTACATACTTTACAAATATCCTACTTCAAATAATATCAATAACGCCAAGGTTTGGAAAGCGAAAGTACAATTGCGTTTAGAAAACGATGAGGGAGCAGTAAAGAGTTTGAAGAAGTTGTTATTTAAACAACGTATTAAGCTAGAAGATCAAGAACTGGCTGATGCTTCGGCAATATTGGCTCAGGGTTATATTAATTTAAAGCATAAAGACAGTGCTATTGTTCCGATGAAAGTTGCTGTGGAAAACACAAAAAGTCGAGAAGAAAAAGGACGTTACCTTTTTATTCTAGGACAACTTTATAATAAAATTAGAGAAAGAGATACCGCTAACACTTATTTCGATAAAATTATTAAGTTGAATCGCCGTGTTCCTCGTGAGTATTTGGTGAATGCCTATATCGCCAAAGCAAGAAACTTAGAGATTGAGTCTACAGATCAAATTGCTTTTTTAGATATTCTAAATAAATTGGAAAAGAACTGGGAAAATAGACCTTATCTAGATCGTATTTATTACGAAAAAGCAATTTTTTATTTTGCTGCGGACTCTTTTGATATTGCTGCTAACTATTATAAAAAATCATTAGCGACAAATTCGAATGATAATTACTTAAGGTCTTTAGATTACGAAACCCTTGGTAAGATTTCTTTTAATAATGCAGAGTACACAACTGCGGGTCAGTACATGGATAGTACCTTGAGTTTATTAGATGAAAATTCTAAACGCTATCGTGTAATCAAAAAGAAGCGTGATAACTTGGATGATGTTATCAAGTACGAAACCATCGTGCACGATAATGATAGTATTCTGAAATTGACATCTATGTCTAAAGCTAGACAAAGAACTTTTTTTGTGAACTATACAGATAGTCTTCGAAATGTCAAAAAACAACAATTGAAGAAGCAAAAAGCACGTTTCGCCAACAAACTTCAGAATGCAGGAAATCTAAATGCAAAATCTTTTATTCAAGGAAAAAGAGAAAGTGAAGGTTTCTATTTCTATAATAGTAATATTGTGGATAGAGGGCGTTTACAATTCGAAGGAATTTATGGTAAAAGGCAGTTAGTCGACAATTGGAAGATGTCTAGTTTGAGTGGGCTAAATAATATCGTTGAGGCGATTGAACCGATAGATGAAGGCTATGATATTAAAACAGATCCTAAGTTCGATCCAGAGGTGTATTTGTCTAAAATTCCAACAGAACAAAAAGTGATCGATAGTCTTAATTTTGGGATGAATGATGCTAATTTTCAATTAGGAACTTTGTATAAAGAACAGTTGAAAGAATATTTCAAAGCCTCAGAAGCATTTGTTGCAGTGTTGAAGAATAACCCTGATGAGAAATATATACTTCCTTCAAAGTATAATTTATATAAGATTTATCAGGTAAACGGAAACTTTGTAGAAGAAGATAAAATTAAGGCAGATATTATAAAAAATCATCCTGATTCTCGTTTCGCAGCAATTGTTAAGGATCCTTTTAAGCAAGTCGAAGGTGATGAAAGCACTTTTGATAAAGCATATTCAAGGATTTATACAAAATATAAAAATCAAGATTTTCAAGGTGTGCTTAGTGATCTAGAGCCAATGATTGAAAAGTATAAAGGAGATGATTTAGAGTTGAGGCTAGTACTGTTAAAGGCAAAAACTTTAGGTAAAGTAGAAGGGGTTTCTGCGATGAAAGAAGGTTTAGAATATTTGGTAAATACTTTTCCTCAATCTCCAGAAGGCAAACGTGCAGAGGCTATGTTAACAAGTACTATCCCGCATTTAGAGAAAATGAGATTAAAGAAAGATACCTCTTCAAAAGCTAGATTCAAGTTGTTGTACGATCTTAAAGGAGGTATGGTTAATGCAGCCCCTTTTAAAGAGAAATTAGATGATCTAATAAAACAGAGGAGATTCGAATACCTAAAAACATCAGTCGATTTTTATAATCAAGATACTTCATTAGTGGTTATTCATGGGATGAAAGGTAGGGATCAGGTACGTGCGGTAAATGCATTGTTATCTGATGATAGTGTTGATGGATCTCTAACAAGAGATGGGATTTATGTTTCTAGTGATAATTATCGTGTTATTCAGGGGCAAAAGAAATTATCACAATACAAGAAACAATTAGAATCCTTATTTTAGCAATTAACTAGCAAAAATAAACACCCCAATAATCATGTTTTCAGATAACAAAAAACCGAAAGAAACATTGGACTATTCAAAGAATCAAAATAAAATATCAGAAGGTACTCTAATAACAGGAGATCTTGTGTCTAAAGGAGGTTTCCGAATCGAAGGTAAAATCGAAGGGAATGTTAAGACGGAAGGACGTGTTGTTGTAGGTCAAACCGGTAGCATTGTTGGAACATTAACTTGTGAAAGTGCGGAGTTTGAAGGGAGTTTTTCTGGAACTTTAGATATTTCGGATACGTTAACTTTAAAGCCTACAGCCAAGATTGAAGGTGAAGTAGTGATTGGTAAGTTGGTAGTAGAATCTGGTGCTAGCTTTAATGTGTCTTCGTGTTCTATGAAAGGTGCTGTAAAACCTATTAAAAAGCATAATGCAGAAAAATCGGCTTAAGAATTTTGCCGTTTTTACGGGTATTGGAATACAAATGGGTGCTACTATTTACATAGGGCACCTTTTTGGGTCTTGGCTAGATACTAAATATGGTTATCAGGAGTCCTTTTATGATAAATGGATCACTTTAGCTGCGGTGGTTTTGTCAACAGTAAGTGTAATTCTACAGGTGATTCGTTTTTCAAATAAGAAGTAGTTTTATAATATGCACAAGGGTTATTTTGTTCTATTGTATTAAAAAGTCATTTCATTTCAAATTGCATGCTATTTTTGCAAGTATAAAATGCCTAAAGCTAAAGAATGAAAAACTACCTTCATATTATCCTTGTCACTATTACTGCATTTGCAATTCATAAATACATTCTACTTCCACAATTAGATATTCGGGACACTGTACCTGTGGTCTTTCAACATTTATTATTAGGGGGATTTTCGTTGCTGATCTATGCAGTTAGTGAGTTTATGGTTAAAAATTTCTTCTCATTGGCAGGTTTTTCTATACTAGGATTTTTAGTTGTGAAAATGATAGCACTGGCAATCTTTATAAACTTTCACGAAAAGGAGATCGAAATACAACCGATTATTAAGTATTTGTTAGTTGGATTTTACTTTTTATATCTAGTGATTACGCTGTTGAAAATTATTCCGTTATTAAATGTGGATTTACCTGAAAATGAAAAGAAACCCCTTAAAGACTAAGAGATTCAAAAAAAAAGGCAAACATCCTATGTTTTGTTAATTAAAAATGTAATTTTGCAGCCGAATTTCGAGTTTCAATTTATATTGTAAATCACATGAAGGGAGCACAATTGCTAACGAAAATATTCGCCATTTTAGTATTAGTTGTATCAAATACAGCATTTGCGAACACTGAAAAGCACGAAGACCCTGCTCAACACCACGAGCAAGCGCACGATGATCATGCATCTGCAGGTCACCATGGAGCGGAAGCTCATGGAGGTGGAGAAATAGATACTAAGGACGAGATTGATGGTTACATCAAGCATCACTTAGCAGATTCTCATGATTTCGCATTGTTCTCTTATGGTGATAAAGAGCGTCATCACGTTGGATTCCCATTACCAGTAATCGTTTCAACAAGTAAAGGATTAAGAGTTTTTTCTTCATCTAAATTTCATCATAATGACGATGGACACCAGATCGTAGAAGCCGATGGTGTTAACTTAGTTAAGATTCATAGCAAAATTTACGAATTAAACGAAGGAGCACATACGGTTACGTTCGATGCTGAACACCACCCAACAAATGCACATAAAGTTTTAGATTTTTCGATCACTAAGAATGTTGTTGGAATGTTAGTAGCAGGATTATTATTGTTACTAGGTTTTGGAAGTTTAGCGAAGAGCTATAAAAAAGGTCCAATCCCTACAGGTGTTGGTCGTTTCTTAGAGCCTTTAGTAATTTTTGTTCGTGATGAAATTGCTAAGCCAAATATTGGAGAAAAGAAGTATAAGAAATATATGCCATATTTATTAACTGTGTTTTTCTTTATCTGGGTGTTGAACTTATTAGGTTTAACTCCAATCGGATTTAACGTTACAGGTAATATCGCAGTTACTGTTTGTTTGGCAATTTTCACATTCATTATTACAAACGTAAGTGGAAATAAAGATTACTGGAAACACATTTTCTGGATGCCAAGTGTACCTGTACCAATGAAAATTGTTTTAATGCCGATTGAAATTTTAGGAATGTTTACAAAACCATTCTCATTATTGATTCGTTTATTTGCAAATATTACTGCAGGTCACGCAGTTGTGATGGGGTTAATAGCAGTTGCATATGTAGCTAGAGAAGCACTGGGTGTTGCAGGAGGTTTTGGAGTGTCGTTCTTGTTAACGATGTTTATTTCCCTAATCGAGTTATTAGTAGCGTTTCTACAAGCGTTTATCTTTACAATGTTATCGTCATTGTTTATTGGTATGGCTGTAGAAGAGCACGATCATCATCATGATCACGACGCAGAAGGGCACGGTGAATTGGATAACTCAGTTATCTAATATTAAAAAAGAATTTGTTTAATTATATATAAATTTTCAATTATGACTATTCCAAGTTTAGTAGGAGCAGGTATCATCGTAATCGGTGGTGGATTAGGTTTAGGTAAAATCGGAGGATCAGCTATGGAAGCTATCGCTCGTCAACCTGAAGCAGCTGGTAAAATCCAAACTGCAATGATTATCATTGGAGCACTTTTAGAAGGTTTAGCATTTGGTGCTTTAATCTTAGGAAAGTAATCTTAAAAATAAGATCTATGCCTGCAACGGTTGGTTGCAGGTTAGATTTTTAAAAAGTAATTAAACAATAAAAGAACAGTAAAGAATAAAGAAATGAGCTTAATTAACGATTTTTCTCCAGGGTTGTTTATCATGCAAGCAATCATCCTAGTAATCTTAATCCTTTTATTAGGGAAGTTTGCTTGGAAACCGATCTTAAATAGTTTGAATGAGCGAGAAGAAGGTATTCAAGATGCTTTAGATGCTGCAGAAAACGCAAAGAAAGATTTAGAGAATTTACAAGCTGATAACGAGCGTATTTTAAATGAAGCACGTGCAGAGCGAGATGGTTTGTTAAAAGATGCACGTGAGATGAAAGCAAGTATTTTAGCTAAAGCGGAAGAAGAAGCTACTGCACAAACTGAAAAAATGATAGCTCAGGCAAAAGAAGTTATCGCTGCCGAAAAGAAAGCTGCAGTTGCAGATCTTAAGAATCAAGTAGCTGGGTTATCAGTAGAGATTGCAGAAAAAGTAGTGAAGACTGAATTATCAGATAAAGACAAGCAATTAGCTTTAGTAGAGACTTTATTAAAAGAAGCTACTTTAAACTAAGAAAGAGATGAGTAGAGCGGCAGTAAGATACGCAAAAGCGATATTAAGTTTAGCTAAGGAGCAGAGTGCGGCTGATGCTGTTTTTGCTGAAATGCAGCAAATTAATGCTACAATTAATGAAAGTGATGATTTAAAAGGTTTAATTAGTAGTCCTTTAATCAAAGATTCATTAAAGCAATCTAGTTTAGAAGCTGTTTTCTCTAAAGTTGGGGCAATCACCAAAGGGTTGTTTAGTACTTTAGTTTCTAATAAAAGAGTTGATAAATTACAAGATGTAGCCTTAAGTTATATCGCGTTATACGAACAAGATAAAGGATTTCAGGTAGCGAAAGTTACTACAGCAGTTCCTTTAAATGATACTTTAGAGAAAGCTATCTTAGCAAAGGTTAAAGAAATAACTGGGAAAGATGCTAGTTTAGAAGTAACAGTAGACGAGTCTATATTAGGTGGATTTGTTTTAAGAGTAGGAGATTTACAATACAATGCTTCTGTAGCAAATCAGTTAGCAGGTTTAAGAAAATCTTTCGAAGACAATTCATTTGTCTCTAAATTATAAGAATTAACTAAGAGTTTTAAAGTCTCGATTTAGGTCGGGATCATTATAAATAAATAAGTAATGGCTGAAGTAAATCCTGCTGAAGTATCAGCAATTTTAAAGCAACAATTATCAAGTTTCGAAGCTGGCGCTTCTCTTGATGAAGTAGGAACTGTATTACAAGTAGGTGATGGTATCGCTCGTGTATTTGGTTTAGCAAATTCACAATACGGAGAATTAGTTGAGTTTGATAGTGGTCTTCAAGGGATCGTATTGAATTTAGAAGAGGATAACGTAGGTGTGGTACTATTAGGTTCTTCTACTGAGGTAAAAGAAGGAGATA
>CALFUO010000096.1 GCA_937929895.1 uncultured Aquimarina sp. | reverse complement strand
GTGAGGTACGATCGGTTCTTTCATTATACACCTAATTTGGATAGCAACTGTATAGTTTATCTGCTATTCAATTATAATACGATTTAAACTATAAAATGCGGCATAAATATTTTAGAATTAATTTTCGCTTTTTCAAGGCGTAAAATTAAAGCATAGCATTAGCTACGGTTTCATTTTGAAATGAAGAAAAAGTAGAAAAGTAAACTTAATATATGTTGCATTTTATAGTTTAGATTGTATTACTACACTTTCAATCTACTGATGGAGATCTATATTTTTAAATCTTTCTAGATTCTTGTCTTTATTTGTGTTTCTTGTTTAATCTATTCTATAGTTGCTGTTTTAGATTCTGTTAATTTATGAATCATATTTTTGAAAATATTGACTAAATTTAGTTACGAGACACAAGTACTTTTCAGTTTCTATAAAAATACTTACGTCAATATGTTTTTAAGCAATAAAGGAAGAAACTAAGCAGCAATTACTTTCTGTATTGCATCCAAGGCATAAACTTTAGGAAATAATTCTTCTAGAATAATACTGTAATCACGGTGTTTACTTACTACTTGTTTTAGTAATCGAATACCATTTTTAGTATCACCTTTAGAAATATAAATACCGATATTTCTAAAGATTAACTCAGGGTTATCAGGGAAACCATCAAAGGCCTGTTGTAAACTAATTTCAGCAGCAGCAAGCTCCCCTAATTTCAACAATAAATCGAAACGAGCCAACCAATTGTCTAATCCATTTTCTCCATTTTCAATCCCTTTTCTGTATCCTCTTTCTGCTTCTCTGTAAAGCCCTAAGCGGTTATTAATTTTTGCATAACGTATCCAGTACAATCCATTTTCGTAATCAATGTCTAAAGCTTTATTGATATGGTATAACGCTTTTTTGAAATCTTTTTGGCGAAAGTAATAATCTGTAATAGCTTTCCAGCCTTTATCCAATAACGGATCCTCTGTGATGGTTTGCATATAATATTTTAAAGCTTCTTTTTTAGAGCCTAATTTTTCGTAGCAATGGCCAATATGCAGTAAAGCGAATGATAAGGGATCTTCTAGTTCTAGAGTTAAAATATAATTTTCAATAGCCTCTTGATAACGCCCTAAATATTCGAGTACTTTCCCTTTTTCTATATAAGCCCCAACAAAGGTATCGTCACTATAAATAGCAAAATTGAAAGCAGCTACTGCCTTAGAATACGATTCTAAAGTAACATATTGTAGTCCCAGTTGATGCCATGCTACTTCGCAATAAGGGTTAACATCTAAATATCCATTTAAAAACTGAATAGCCCCATGAGTATCGTCTGTAAAATTGAAGCAATTCATAATATTATAAAGAGCAGTATAATCGTAAGGGTCATGTTTTAGACAAGCTTCGTAATGAGTTCTCGCATTTTCGTAATCGTCAATCATCAAGAATTCCATACCCAACATAGAATGTATATCAGCAAAATCTTCGGTGCGTTCTAAAGCTTCAAATAGTAAAATAATGGCTTCTTTATGTTGGCCTTCTTTAGATTTTAAAGATGCACGTTGAATAAAAACTTCCTCGTTTTCTGGAGCAATAGCTTCAATTTCGCTTAATAATTCATTCGCTCTTTCATAATTCCCTTCAAAAATTAAGATCTCTATACCAAGTAGTCGAAGTGTTGTATTGTTGGGATGTTGTTGTAATCCCATTTTTAAAGCCTTTTTAGCCCTATTTACTTGTCCATTGTCTATGTAATGCTGTATAATGTTTTCGAATTCATTAGAATCAAAAAACAAACTGCTATTAGATTTTAGCATAGCTTCATATTTACTCAACGACATATTTTCCTCCTCGTTATAATCTAAAAACATAAGCAACGTTTTATATTTACTTAAATTTACGATCTTCTTAGAGAGAAATAAATTTGACGACTACATATTATTAACAGACTAATAAACATTGTAGCCAAAAATAAAATATGCAAGAACCTTATTTTTCATTTATAATTCCTGTTTTTAATCGTCCGCAAGAGATCGAAGAACTTTTGCAAAGTATGATTCGACTCAATTTTAGTGATCCTTTCGAAATTGTTATTATCGAAGATGGTTCTTTGGAAACTTCTGAAAATGTAATCGATAATTTTAAAGATCAATTATCGATCAGTTATTATTTTAAGGAGAATTCTGGACCTGGCGATTCACGCAATTATGGAATGAGAAAAGCCAAAGGAGATTATTTTTTAATCTTGGATAGTGATGTTATTTTGCCATCCGATTACCTTCGAAAAGCCAAAGAAAGTTTAGAAAAAGAATATGTAGATTGTTTTGGTGGTGTCGATACTGCACACAAATCTTTTAGTGATTTACAAAAAGCGATCGATGTTGTAATGACTTCGTTTTTAACTACAGGAGGAATTCGAGGAGGAGGAGAACAGTTAGGTAAATTTCAGCCAAGGAGTTTTAATATGGGGATCTCTAGGAAGGCTTTCGAAGCGACTCAGGGATTTGGGAATATTCACCCTGGAGAAGATCCAGATCTAAGTATGCGTTTATGGAATTTAGGTTTTGAAACAGCTTTATTTCCAGAGGTTAAAGTTTTTCATAAAAGAAGAATTTCGTGGAAAAAGTTTTGGCAACAGGTTACCAAGTTTGGTAAGTGTCGACCAATTTTGAATTCATGGCACCCAGAAAGTAAAAAATTGACATATTGGTTTCCAACACTATTTAGTTTAGGTTTTCTTGTTGCTCTCTTGTTATATATATTAGGGGAACCTCAATTGATAGCTTTATATATACTTTACTTCGCAGCATTAGCTATTACAGCGTTTGCAAAATATAAGAGCACTAAAATTACCTTGATGACGATATTGGCTACACTGATACAGTTTTTTGGATATGGTAGTGGGTTTTTAATTTCAACCTTTCACGTAAATTGGTGGAAAAAAGACCCGAAAAAAGTCTTTCCAAAATTATTCTTTAATTGATTTTTAAGTTTTGAATACTAACTATAAAACATATCTTGTCTTTTTAGGGTTTACAGCTTTTTTATGGCTCGCGATTCAGTTTTCTAAGAATTACACAGAAGAAGTGACTTTTAAAATTGATTATAAGAACAATGCTATAGAAAAAGTATTACAACCCGATAGTGATAGCGAGCTTACTTTGCAACTAGAGGGGAGTGGTGTTCGGTTATTGAAGTTTTATCTTTTAGATAATAGCTTAGAGTTGGATGCTTCTATGGCAGAAAAGCTATCTGAAACGCAATTATTTTTTTCGGGTAAAAAAATGATAAAAGCTCTAGAGCAAGCAATTGATTATAAAGGGAAGATTGCTAATCCTTCAAAAGATACGCTCTTTGTTCATTACGATGTTTTGGCAGAAAAGAAGGTAACTATTAAAGTGAAAAGTAATTTAAAGTTTCAACCAGGATACCAATCACTAAAAGGTGTTCAATTAGATTCTGTTACTGTAAAAATCATTGGTCCCAACAAAGTTTTAGAATCTATAGATTCTGTAGATACAGAAGAATTGGTACTAAATGAATTAGTGACTAATCAAAAAGGTAAATTAGCTCTAGATATTTCTGATTTACCAGACGAAGTAAAAGTTAATTTTAAAGAAGTTGGCTATACATTAGAAGTCGAAAAACTGACGCAAGGAGAGTTTAAAGTTCCTATACTATTGGTAAACACAGAAAAAAAAGATAAGGTGAAGGTATTTCCTAAAGAGGTTAATATCATTTTTAAAGTTAGTCTAAAGGATTTCTCGATAGTAAAAGCTTCTGATTTCGAAGTACAAGCAGATTTTCAGAAAAATAGAGATGCTTTTTTACCTTTAGAAATAACAAAATATCCACCACAAGTTTT
>CALFUO010000095.1 GCA_937929895.1 uncultured Aquimarina sp. | reverse complement strand
TCAGTATAATATAATCATTTCTACGACTAAAAACAACTTGAAATCCCAGTAATAACAAGGGATAAGCTACTTTTTTACTTGACGACAAGAATGTGAAAAATAAAAGAACTTATGATAAATTAAAGTGTGAGTTTGCCCTGACAACGCTATCGTCTTTCTTTAAAATTCCCCTTTGGAAAAACTTCTAAAACGTATTTTTGAAGCTCTTTAGAAGGACTATTAAGTAACCAAGAACTGAAAACTCCTTTATTTGACAAAAGGACGATCTCACAAATTGGAGTTTCGATCAGTAAAAATTTAAATTTGCAAACAGGTATCGAGTATCGACTAGAGTCTTTTAATACCGAATCACAACACAATCTTTTCATTCTTACATCTGCTTCTTTAAAGATATAATACCAATTCGAAAATAAGTAGGGATCATCTAACTAATCACACTAACGGAAAAGAACTTAACCCAAGAAATATTTTTCTAAAAACTTTTGCTCTTGCTGATACACTCTAATAAACTGTTCTTTTCTAAATTGTTCTGGAGTTAGTTTTGTTGCTTTTTTGAATAATCGAATAAAATAAGAGCTATCATTATAATTCAACTCTTCGGAAATGGCAGCTATTGATAAATCAGAATGAATAATCAAACGTTTTGCCTCGAGAATGACACGTTCGAGCATAATCTCAGAAGGTTTCTTATTTAAAGTTTTCTTACACAAATAACTCAATTGTCTTTCCGAAATATGCATACGTTCGGCATAACAAGAAAGTGGACGATGCCTTTTAAAGTATTTGTCAACTAATGCCTCAAACTTATTCAACTGTACAATATCATAAGGCAATGTATACTTACCTCTTTCCTTTTCTGGGTAGTATCGAGTTAATTCCAACAACATTGCATTCAGGTACATTCGAATCATTTCCTGAAAATTATTCTTTCTTTTCGAATACTCTGTACACATCAATTTATATTTCAACAACACAGAAGCTGTTTGCCCTTCATCTAATTTTAAAAAAGGACTGCTAAAAGTAGAATTAAAAAAAGGAAAACGTGTCAATCTTTCTGTATTGAAGTCATGTAGAAAGAAATCCTTCGTAAAAAATAAAATGTAACCTTCAACATCTTTAGATAGCAACCACTGATGTACCTGTCCCGGGGATAAAATATACATAGCTCCAGGGTAAACTTCATATTCCGTAAAATCGATAATGTGTTTTCCTGAACCTTCTGTAATTAACAACATCAGGTAGAAATCATGACCGTGTGGCTTTTCTATAAAAGTATTCTCCCTTACATGTTCACTGAATTTTCTTACATAAAAGTTTTCTTCAAAACACATGCAGTTATTGTAATCATCGAAATTTACAATATTAAAAACAGGAAGTGAAGCAGAAGATTCCATAGGCATTGAGGCTAATCATCTATGATAAAAATAGATTTTACTAAATCTATATCACAATAATTCAACTTAAAATTAAGTAATAATACTTATTTAGTAACACATTTAATAAAGTTTAACAAAAATGGATTTTAACTGAATTTAATTCTAATAAAAAGACACAATTCAAAATAAAACATAACAAAACCTCTAAAAAAACACATAAAGTTGATTTTGTACTATGTTTTGTCGGTTTTGTATCGGAATTAGAATACTTAAGTAATTTAATTTTGAGTATACAAATCTTAAAACTGCACATTATGCCAAAAGTTGAAAAACCAATGCACAAAAACGGAGACTTTTTTGTTGACTACGAAGACAAAGTTTTTGAAGACGTAAAAGCAAAGGAAGGAGAAAAAGCACTAGTTACTTTTCATACAGTTGCTTTTGAGGGGTCTATCGGATTAGTAAATATTTTATCTGCTACTCGCTTGTTAAGAAAAGGATTTGATACTTCTATATTATTATACGGACCTGGAGTCACTTTAGGTTTGCAAAGAGGTTTCCCAACCTTAGGAAGTGAAGCTTTCCCTGGACATTTAAATTATGCTGCACGTCTAACAAAATTTATGGAAGAGGGAGGTAAAGTGTACGCGTGTCGTTTCGCTCTACAGGCATTATACGGACATGGAGAACCTTCTTTGTTACCTGGAATCCAACCTATAAGTCCATTAGATGTTCTTGACATACAATTAGAACATAAAAATGCTGATGCATTTATGATGCATAGTTGGACAATGTAGTTTAACCGCTATAAATATAAATACTCTTGAAATCTTGATTCCTGATTCTTGAATCTAATAACATCCTACCTTGACCATACTGTATATCCTGTAAATAAGAAATGACGATGTTTAAGAAAAAAATAGTGAAAGCCGCTGCCGCGCAAATTGCTCCTGTTCTAGAAAACAAATCTGGTACGCTTAGTAAGATCGTAAACGCAATAATTGAAGCAAGTAAAAACAATGCTGATATCATTGTTTTTGCCGAAACTTTAGTCCCCAACTACCCTTACTTTTCATTTATAAAACCTGCTGCGACTATTCGTAAAGATCACACAAAACTTTACGAAGAAGCTGTTGTTGTGCCCAGTGATGACACCGAATTTATTGGCAGTATTGCAAAGGAACATAATATCGTAGTGGTATTGGGCGTAAATGAACGTGACAAAGGCACACTGTATAATACACAATTGATTTTCGATACTACAGGAGAATTGGTATTAAAAAGAAGAAAAATCACCCCAACGTACCACGAACGTATGATTTGGGGTCAGGGAGATGGAAGTGGTCTTAAGGCTGTAGATACCAATATAGGAAGAATTGGAGCATTAGCTTGTTGGGAACACTACAACCCGTTAGCCAGATTTGCGCTAATGAATGATCACGAAGAAATTCATTGCAGTCAGTTCCCAGGTTCTATGGTAGGTCAAATTTTTGCCGATCAAATGGAAGTTACCATGCGTCATCATGCCTTAGAATCTGGGTGCTTTGTGATCAATGCAACAGGATACTTATACCCCGAACAAGTGGCCGCAATAACATCAGATGAAAACATGCAAAAAGTACTTAGCAAAGGTTGCTTTACCGCTATTATTTCTCCCGAAGGGGTCATTATATCTGACGTACTTACTGAAGGCGAAGGTATCGTTTACGCCGATATGGATATGTCCTTAATTACTAAAAGGAAGCGCATGATGGATTCTGTAGGACATTATTCGCGTCCCGAATTATTATCGCTACTTATCGATAAAGAACCTAAAAGTTTAACTACAGAACGTATTGCTGCTTCTCCTAAAACCCTAAGCCATGAACAACACATTGACCTTAGAAAGCAACCACACTTTACTGAATGAGATTCAAACCAGTGGTATTCGTTTAGCCTCGAGTATGGATCTTTCTACACGCGAAGGAGGTGCTGGTCCTACAGATCATAAAGCGGTAACCATTTTCGGTTCCACCATTATGATTCCTGTATATAGTTATGCTGCAAAACATTCTCCTTTTGAAGCTACTACTCCTTCTAAAATGGGATACGCTTCTTTAAAAAAGAATGGGGAATTGATTACTACGATTCGTTTTATTGGAGAACCCAAATTTTACAAAGAAAATACTACTGATGGTATTCCTTTCTGGAAGATCGCACGTCTTCATAGCAAGGATGTTTTAGCGACCACCATATTACAGAATTGTATTCGATATAAGGACAAGGAAACTTCTTGCCAATTTTGTGCCATTGGTGAATCTTTAAAATATGATACCACCATTGCCTACAAAAAGCCAGTGCATTTAGCAGAAGTTGCTGCGAGAGCTGTAGCACTAGATGGTATTTCACAATTCATTATGACTACAGGTACACCTGCTAGTCCAGATCGAGGTGCCAAAATATTATTTGAAAGCGTAAAGGCCGTGAGAGCGGTAGTCGATATACCCATACAAGTACAATGTGAACCACCCAACGATTTCGGCTGGTTCCGAACCTTAAAAGATGCAGGAGCAAATGCGATTGGAATGCATTTAGAAGCCGTCACCAATAGGATCCGTAATAAGATTATGCCCGGGAAAGCAGAGGTTTCTTTAGAGTATTATTTTAAAGCTTTCGAAGCTGCAGTAAAAATATTTGGAAAAGGAAACGTGAGCACCTATATCCTTGCTGGACTTGGAGATACGGAACAAGAGATTTTAGACATTTCTAAAGAATTGATAGCCATTGGTGTTTACCCGTTTGTAGTTCCATTTGTTCCTATTCGTAACACCCCATTACAAGGTCATGCTTCTCCTAACAAAGAGTTTATGCATACCATTTTAAATCCCTTGGCAGAAGCTTTAGTAGAAGCCAAAATGACTTCGGACACCTTAGAGTCCGGATGTGCCAAATGTGGAGCTTGTTCTACATTATCAACTTTCGAGAAAAAACAAAGCGCATGATTTATTTCGAAACCCACAAAAAAGACAAGGGATTAGACTTTATTGATATCAATATCCCTAGTAATTATAACGAGTTAGATGCCTACTATAAGATTCGACGCGATATATTTTGCGAAGAACAAGGGTTATTTGTTGGAGATGATTTTGATGCTAATGACCCAAAATCCATTCCTATTATTGCAATGAATCATTATATGGGAGCTCCTGATCAAGTCGTTGGAGTGGTACGCATTTATGAGGAGCAAAAAGGAGAATGGTTCGGGGGGCGTTTAGGTGTTTCCAAGGAATACCGTTCCTTTTCGAAATTTATCTGTCCGCACCTTTTTACAGCCAGGGACATTTCAGCCTTATACCATATGTCCATTGCGGCTGGCCTTATTTATCGAGCGGTATCATTAGCCAATTATTTAGGTTGCCATAAATTTTCTGCACATGTTCAAGAACAAAATGTAAAACTTTTTAAACGCTTGCATTGGAATGTAATTGGTGAAGTAGAACAAAGTGGTAAAAAACATTTTTTAATGGAAGCGGAATTAGAGGCCTATCCCCCTACTCCAATTTACACCACTCCTATCAAAGCCAATACAACATTATCATCATTAGCACATGTAGCCTAGTTTTCAAATGCCTATAACCTGTAATAACATATTATCCAATATTGAAAAGCTTAGGACACACCCTCATATTGTGGACAAAAAGCATATTCGAGAAACGTATTCGGCTATAGGAGACGAAGTATCTAGTAGCGCCTACTTTGGGAAAAATTCTAGCCCAATTAAAATTGGTGATGATGCTGCTGCGATTCCTCAAGAAGATGGATCTCATTTGTTGTTGGCCGCCGAAGGGATTGTAACCTATTTCTTAGAAAAAGATCCTTGGTTTGCAGGCTACTCTGCTATTATGGTCAATATTAGTGACATCTGCTCTATGGGAGGTTTACCTATTGCAGTCACCGACACCTTATATGCTAAAAACGCTGAGGATACTGAACTTATTTGGGAAGGTATGCGCACTGCTTCAGAAAGATATGGTGTTCCGATTGTAGGAGGACACACTTGCTACCACAATGATTACAAAGCCTTAAGTGTTTCCATTTTAGGAAAAGCAAGCCAGCATTTACTGACCAGTTTTGATGCTTGTGTTGGAGATGAACTATTGATTGTCATAGATCATAATGGAAGCTATTATAAGGAATACCCCTTTTGGAATGCTAGTACAAACACAAACGGAAAGCGTTTACAAAAACTGATTCAATTGCCCTATGAAGTTGCGAATCGCGGATGGAGCACCTGTGCGAAAGACATTAGTATGGGAGGTATTATCGGAACATTACTAATGCTTATGAATACTTCTAATATCGGGATTCACCTAAATCTCGATAAACTGACTAAACCCCAAGGAATTGACTGGAATAAATGGCTGGTAAGTTTCCCTAGCTATGGTTATATCATTAGCTGCAAGCCAACTTTCAGACAAAACATACAAAAACTATTTCAACAACATAACATTCAATGTGATCCTATTGGAAGTATCATAGATGATCGAGAATTATTTATCACACATAAAAAGGATACCCTAAAATTCTAAAATATATGCCTGTTACTTATATACATATTCAATGGCCTAATGAAGAAGAAGATCAAGTCTATTCTCCTTCTAGTATCATTGAAAATTATTTTACACCTCAACAAGAAATTACTGTAACCAAATTCAACGCT
This sequence comes from uncultured Aquimarina sp., assembly GCA_937929895.1. GTDB lineage: Bacteria > Bacteroidota > Bacteroidia > Flavobacteriales > Flavobacteriaceae > Aquimarina. The sequence goes on along the minus strand of CALFUO010000095.1, from coordinate 15,534 downwards.
TTATGCAACGAAAGTCTCACTAAAGCAAGTGACCGTGTAGCTAAAAAGTTTGGTTTTGCCTGTACCTCTGCCATGGCAGAAATGCAACGCATTACAAGTTGTTGCAAAAACCATGATGGTTCTGAAAAAGTAAAAATTATAGCTATTAAATAACAATATCATGAATCATTATCCAGTCATTATAGTAGGAGGAGGTCAAGCAGGATTGTCTGCTAGCTATGGTTTAACACAACAAAACATTAAACATTTAATTTTAGATCGCGGAGATATAGGAGACTCTTGGGCCAAACGTCGCTGGGATTCTTTTTGCCTTGTAACCCCCAATTGGCAATGTAGGCTACCTGGGTTTGACTACGACGGTAATGACCCTAAAGGCTTTATGGTCAAAGATGAAATCGTAGATTATGTAAAACGATACGCTGCCTCTTTTAACCCTCCTTTTAAAGGAAATGTAGAAGTGCATCGAGTTTATCGCAAAAGCCCAGAGGGTGATTTTTACATCGCTACTTCGGCAGGTTATTTTACGGCTGAAAAAGTTATTATTGCATCTGGAGCTTATCATATTCCTAATATTCTTCCTATGTCCAAAGGATTTAGTGAAGATATCTTTCAACTGCATTCCGCAGATTACAAGAATCCTTCTTTATTGAAAGAAGGAGCTACTTTAGTGATCGGATCAGGGCAATCTGGAGCACAGATCGCCGAGGACCTACATATCGCCGGAAAAAAAGTATACCTCAGTGTAGGTAGCGCTCCAAGGGCTCCAAGAATCTATCGCGGAAAAGATGCGGTAGAATGGTTAGAGGATATGGGGTATTACGACCAACCCATCGAATCACATCCCGATCCTAACGAAGCCCGCCATAAGACCAATCATTATTTAACGGGTCGAGATGGTGGAAGAGATATCGATTTAAGAAAACTAGCTTCGGAAGGGGTTGAACTTCGTGGACAAATCAATGCTGTTTCAGAAGGAATGATTTCATTTAATATGGATTTAAAGCAGAATCTTGATAGTGCCGATGCGACTTATAATCGTATTCAGAATAATATTGATAAGTACATTGAAGCAAACAAGATAGAAGCACCTAAAACTCCTCGTTATACAGCTACTTGGAAACCTGGTGAATCTAACAATGCTGCGGTAGACTATAAAAAAGAAGGGATTTCGAATGTGATATGGTGTACAGGTTTTAGAGTCGATTTTAAATGGGTGGAATTCCCTGAAGTCTTCGATCAACGTGGGTATCCGACGTATAAAAGAGGGGTCACAGAAGAACATGGGCTTTACTTTTTAGGGTTACCGTGGTTGCATACCTGGGGCTCTGGAAGATTCTCCCATGTAGGGCAAGATGCGATATATTTAACAGAACATATTGCGAATGCCTTAAAAGAGGAAACTGTAGACACTTGTTTGACGAAGAGGTAAAATAATTGTCCTAATTTTGATTAATTTTTTACTGAACAGTACATATCTCTAGTCACTAACATCCGAAATTTTAGGATATAGACCATTTCACTGAAAGAGAATAGACTTTTATATCTCAATACATTGGACGTTTTTGTCTAAGATTTTTTCAATGTTTCTTAGAAAATATATTTTCTAAAATTTTTAGCTTCAAAAATTCACAAGTCACTATAGACAAAATATTTAATGTTAATTATCATTTCCGAAACTTAAAACTTTTGGATACTGGTGATCTGCAGTAAAAAGTTAATCGAACTCCAGTTTTTAGGTTTACCATCGATACACAAACTAAACTACTTTTGGCTAAAAGCCAAAGGATTTGGGATTTCGCCTAAAGACGAGAGATCTTTTCTTCGATTGACACATTCATTGTATCACTACTACATACGAAACCAGAAAAAACTAGCCGATACCTTACAACGACCTTTTACTACCCTATTTAGATTGTAACTTTCTCTAAACTAATCTGAAAAGTAGTACCCCTACCCTTTTCCGAAGCTTTTACTTTAATATGCCCGTTATGATATTCTTCAACAATACGTTTAGCTAGAGAAAGTCCAAGTCCCCATCCACGAGTTTTTGTAGTGTAACCGGGCTCGAAAACGGTATTATAGTTTCGCTTAAGAATCCCACTTCCGGTATCAATAACTTGAATTTTAACGTATTGTTTTTCTTCAAAAACTCTAATAGAAAGAGCTCCTTTTCCTTTCATTGCATCAATTCCATTTTTTACTAAATTTTCTATGGTCCAACTATATAGCTGACGATTAAGCGCAACATTAATTTGTTGTTCGGGAAGCCGAATAGAAAAATCAATAAGTTTAGAGTAACGACTACTTAAATAATCAAAAGCATCTTGAGTTTCTCTAACAATATCTAGATGCTCTAATTTCGGAGCAGAACCAATTTTCGAAAAACGCTCTGTAATTACCTGTAGGCGATTGATATCCTTTTTCATTTCTTGGATATAATCAGGATTTACATTTTCAACCATTAGAATTTCTGTCCAACCTACTAATGAAGATAATGGGGTTCCGATTTGATGAGCTGTTTCTTTTGCCATACCTGCCCAAAGTTTGTTTTGTTCGGAGATTTTTGATGTTGTAAAAAAAGAGTATACAACTCCACCCAAAAGTAAAACAACCACTACTATTGCTATTGGGTAGTACTTTAATTTTGTGAGAATAGGTGAGGCACCATAATAAAGATAGTGCACGTTGTTATCTGTGATCTTTATTTTTATAGGAGGATTTTCTTTTTTTAAACCTTCTAAATATTCATTCAATAATTTTCCATTACTGACAATTTTTTCTGGAATGTTTGCTTTTAATGTGATTTTATTGTTCTGATCTACCGTTATCATAGGGATATGATTGTAACTCGTATGAATCAGTAAATTCAATTCTAAATAATCGTTGCGATTTTCTGAAATAAATGATTTTTGCGACTGCGCCCAAACCTCCATATTGTCACGTTCTACCTTGTGTAGACGATCTAAAAAAGTTTTGGAATTCCAAAAAAGCAAGAGAATTATGATAATAATGGCTGTAATAATAAAGCCTTTAGAAATATTTCGGGGGTTAAATTTCAGCATAAAATCGAATGTTAATATGAAGTTAATGAAAACTCTCGAATAGATGCTTTGAAAATCACTTCTACAAACGCAAAAATTGTATTTTTGCATACTATCAATACCCAATGGGTAATTAAAATGTGTAGCACGGGGTTGATAGTCTGCTTATAAAAAATATTACTTAGGAATATGGAAGTACAAGGAAAAATTAGATTAATTGGTACAACTGAAACTGTTGGTAACAATGGATTTAGAAAAAGAGATGTTGTCGTAACTACAGACGAGCAGTATCCACAGCATATTAGTGTTCAGTTTGTGCAAGACAAATGTGATTTACTGAACGCTTATCAACCTGGTCAAGAAGTTAAAATCGGGGTTAATTTAAGAGGTAGAGAATGGGTAAGCCCACAAGGAGAAACTAGGTACTTCAACACAATCCAAGGATGGAGAATTGAAGCGATGCAGCAAGCAGCTCCTCAGGGTAGTGTTCCTCCTCCAATGCCACCAGCTGATGCTTTCGAACCAGCATCGAACAACTTTTCGAAAGATAGTGATGACGACGATTTACCATTCTAAAAATATAAAATTGGCCTATGTTTATTAGGTCATTTTTTTTGCTTGAACACGAAATCGTTATAGTAGCAATTAAAAAAACTGTTCTATGAATAAAAAGATACTTTTAGCCATATGTATTTTAGGGTTGTTATGGTCGTGCTCTAGCAAGAAGGTGAAGCAATCATCTGGTGAAATACTTAAAAGAACAACTAGGGTGTATCCGGATGATTTGAAATTCCCGAATACGAAACCTTATTTTATTGGAGACGGACCAGAAATTCCGAGTAATAAAGCATGGGTTCCTATTGCAGAAACGACAGATGAATTCAATCAAGGAACTTTCAATAAAAAGAAATGGCATGCAGACCCACGTGGTAATGGATGGGGATGGATTGGTAGAAAACCAGGTTTATTTGAAGCAAAAAGTATTACAGTAAAAGATGGAAATCTAAATGTCACTACCGAAAAGTATACAAAACCAAAGGTAGTCAACGGAACAACCTATACGCACGGTGGTGGAATTGTACGCTCTTGGGCACCTGCTGGTCCAGGTCGATATTACGAGTGTCGAATGAAAGCCAATAAAACCATTATGTCTTCTACTTTTTGGATTTCCTTTAAACAGAATTGTAACCAAGGCCCTAAAAGAAAATTAGAGTTAGACATTCAAGAATGTGTAGGTCGTGTACACAAGGGAACTCATAAATGGGCTAAGAAATGGGACAATATTTTCCATTCTAATATTTTTAGGCACTTTAGAGAGTGTGATGAAGGAGCGGATACAAAAGTACAGAATAGTAAAGCGAAAAACTTAGAAGAGAAAAATCACTCTAGATATTTCGTTTACGGTTGTTGGTGGAAATCTCCAACAGAAATTCATTTTTATTTAGATGGAGAATATGCGTATTCTATCGAAACCCCAACACCATATAACATTGAAGGAAACCTAACAATGGCAATAGAAACTTATGATTGGAATCCCGTAGACCCAGCAGGAAGTATTTTTGAAACAGCTTCGTGGGACGATCGTACAACAAAATACGATTGGATTCGTACTTGGGAGTTGAAATAGTATTAATGTTAAATATCATTAGTGTCCGATAAAGATTCAAGATCGCTTCGCTTCAAGAAACAGGAATCAAGATTGTGTCCATAACACACTGAAAACAACTGATTTTTATTGTTTGTTTTAAACACAAACAGATTTCTTTGATATAAATCGAAAGCATGCTTTGAATTTCAAAAACTATCTTAAAGTCAATGTTTAAAAGCCTTGTCAGATTTTTAAAAAAAATTAATCGGACACCAATGATTAAATATGAATATACGTAATCACGAATACTACGATTTAGTCATTCTGATTCTTGTTTCAGAATCTCATTAAGAATATAAATATCAACAAGATGAGACTCCTTGTTTAGTAAGGAATGACGAAATTTTATATAATATTACTAATCGCGGACATTCATTATGTTAAAAAACATATTGAAATAAGAAAAGGGGCAATTAGCCCCTTTTCTTATTTTTGTAAACAAATATTTCTACGTGTACGTAATTGACGAATTATTATATTTTCCTCCCGTAAACCAAGCAGACGAAGATGGTTTATTAGCCGTTGGGGGAGACTTAAGTGTCGAACGTCTTTTATTAGCTTATAATTCGGGTATCTTTCCTTGGTTCGAAGAATATCAGCCTCCGATGTGGTTTAGCCCAACAGAAAGAATGGTCTTGTTCTTCGATTACTTGAAGGTGAGCAAGTCAATGAAACAAGTATTGAAGAAAAAGCAATTTAAGGTCACGAAAAACAAAGCTTTTTCACAAGTAATTGAAGCCTGTGCCTCTGTACAAAGAAAAGGACAAGATGGCACTTGGATTACTAGTGAGATGCAACAAGCTTACCAAGAATTACATGAATTAGGAAAAGTAGATTCTTTTGAAGTCTGGCAAGACAATAAATTAGTAGGTGGACTTTACGGTGTGAACTTACAAGACAAAAGGATCTTTTGTGGCGAGAGTATGTTTTCTTTAGTCAGTAATGCCTCTAAAGTTGCATTTATACATATGGCACTTTATTTTCACGAAAAGAAATATAAGTGTATCGACTGTCAAGTATATAATGATCACTTAGCCAGTTTAGGTGCTTTCGAAATAGAGCGAAACGACTTTATGCAATTACTTTCTAGTTAAATTACTTCAATTTATAAATTACATAACTTTTTTTAGTTTCTCCTTTCTTTGTCTTTGCTATTGGTTCGTAAATTAAACGAATAGCTGACGCAGCTGAAGTTTTTACCGCTTGTTCTGCTTCTAATTCTAATTGTAAGCGAACAGAAGTTGGTATAAAATTTCCATGCTCGTCAAAACATTGCATAAAGGCGTCGTTATCTTCTTGATAGGTGTCATTCTGCCATCGATACTTTGGTGCTTTTAGTATGTTTTTATTGAAAACTAAAGAAAGTATTGCCCCAACAAGTAAGCCACTAAGATGACCTTCCCAAGAAATTTCGCGCTTAATAGGTGTTACATACCATATCATTCCGCCATAGACAAATACAACAAAAAAAGAAACGGCTAAAAGACGAAAGTTTTTCGAAAGTAATCCTTTCAATAATAAAAAACCAAAGAGCATATAAATAATGCCACTTGCGCCAATATGGTGAGAAGGCCGCCCTATTAACCAAGTTAATATTCCTGTTAAAAGCGTTCCCCAAATAATGACTTGGGTAGCATATGCCCTATAAAAATAGATTAAGGAGGTACTCAGTATAAAGATGGGTAAGGTGTTGTGCCATAGATGTGCGCCATCACCATGTAAAAAAGGAGAAAAGATAACACCACGCAGCCCCCGAATAGTTCTAGGGTAAACACCATACTTAGAAAGATGTAAATCGTTATTAAAGTCTAACCAGAAAACAAACCACATAGCCACTACCATTAGTAGGGGGTAGAGTAGCATATTGATTTTAAAGGGTAAGGTTTCTGATTTCATATATGAATTATGGAATTTTATAATAAAAATAAAACTTCACAGTACTTTTGATCCAAAGATGTGCCACTTTTCCATATAAGCAATAAAGACATGAATACTCCTTTAGCTGAACGATTACGACCAAAGAATTTAGATGACTACTTAAGTCAACAACATTTAGTTGGAGAAAAGGGAGCCTTACATCAGCAGATTCAACGAGGGGTAATTCCATCATTAATTTTTTGGGGACCTCCGGGAGTTGGAAAGACAACTTTAGCAAACATTATTGCGGAAACTTCCGAAAGACCTTTTTATTCTTTAAGTGCTATTAACAGTGGGGTGAAAGATGTTCGAGAGGTTATAGACCGTGCTAAAAGAGATGGAGGGTTATTTACGGCAAAGAACCCTATTCTATTTATCGACGAGATTCATCGATTTAGCAAATCACAACAAGATTCTTTATTGGGCGCAGTAGAAAAAGGATGGGTAACTTTAATTGGTGCTACTACCGAAAACCCAAGTTTCGAAGTAATACCAGCACTCTTGTCAAGATGTCAGGTATATACCTTAAATTCTTTCAAAAAATCAGAATTAGAAGATTTATTGAAACGAGCAATTCGGGAAGATAAATTACTTCAAACAAAAAAAATAGATTTAAAAGAAACCGATGCTTTGTTACGTTTAAGTGGTGGAGATGCAAGAAAGTTGTTAAACACTTTTGAATTAGTGATTTCTAGTTTCCATGAAAATACTATTGAAATCACCAATGAAGTCGTTACTCAATTAGTACAACAAAATCCAGCTCGTTACGATAAGACAGGAGAACAGCATTATGATATTATTTCGGCTTTTATAAAATCTATTCGAGGTAGTGATCCGAATGGAGCGGTGTATTGGTTAGCAAGAATGATTGAAGGTGGAGAGGATTTAAAATTTATAGCGAGACGATTAATAATCTCGGCATCCGAAGATATAGGATTAGCTAATCCAACAGCTTTAGTGATGGCAACCAATGCATTTACTGCAGCCACTACAGTAGGTTATCCAGAGGCTCGAATTATTTTGAGTCAATGTACTATTTACCTAGCAACCTCACCTAAAAGCAATGCTTCGTATATGGCAATAAATAAAGCACAGCAATTAGTAAAACAAACAGGCGATTTATCGGTTCCTTTACATTTACGAAATGCTCCTACTAAATTTATGAAGGAATTAGGGTATGGAGATCAATATAAATATGCGCACGATTTTCCTGGACATTTTATAGAGCAAGAATTTTTACCCACTGAAATTACAGGAACTAAACTTTACGATCCTGCAGAGAATCCTAAGGAAAAGGGATTAAGAACTTGGTTGCAGCGATTATGGAAAAAGTATAATTATTAGTCGTCTCAAAAGAAAAACTACCTATACCAATGGCATAAGCAGTTTTCAAATTACCCCTAGTTTGATATATTAAATTTAATATTCCAATTCTTATAAGAAAAGTAATAGCGGGGCTTTAGGTACGAATGACGAGTTTCTTGACATTAATGACACCATTCTATTATAACCTACATCTATGGTCTGTAGTTTTAATGCGGTTAAGTGATTTATTAAGGCTCTATACTTTTTTAAATGTTTCTAATAATTGCGATTTAAAGCTTCTTGAAATTGGTAATATGTTTCCGGAAGCTAAAAGAACTTCATTATTATTAATACTTCGAAGAAAATTTAAATTTATAATATGGCTTCGATGGATTTGTATAAAATTGTTAGGAAGCTCTAGTAAAATATTTTTAAGTGTATTTCGATCTATTTCTGGTTTATCTTTAGTGACTATAAAAAATTCTAAATATCTACCATTAGAGGATATATGACCAAGCTTCTCCAAATCAATTATGGCTTTACTTTTTAGTTGAATAGTTTTAGTTGCATTTTTTCGTAATTGTACTTTTGAAACTTCTTGAAGTTCTTTTTTGAGATTATGGTTTTCAAGAGTTAGTTCTTTTTCTTTTATAAGAAACTGTTCGTTTTCAATAATTAGACGATTACGTTCGTTTAGAATATTTCGAAGAATAATGACCATCATAATTGTTAGCCCTACAATTTCACAAAATAAACCAATCATAACAGGGCTAATGGGGAATATATACTTTTCAAGAAATCCCGTTTCTATTAATAATTCGCAAATAACACCTATTATCAAAAAGAAGAAGGACGAAAAAAATAAGATAGAGTTTAACGGATAGAATTTATATGATTTTATAGCCGCTATATTCATTAATATAAAAGCTAGATATACATAGAGGTAATAAAATAATAAAAGTTGCGCTGAAAATTTATGGTGAATGACAGGAGCTATAAACCATAACATTGCTAACACGATAAAAAACACTTTAAGGAAATTAAAGAATTTGTGAAGCTGAATAGAATGATTCTTCGTTTTTAGAATTAGCTGACATAAAATTAAACCGATTGTATTATTGATCGGAATTAATAAGTATCTAATAGTGTTATTTAAATTACTCGAGTTCGGATATATATATTGAAAGGCATATCCTGTATTACAAAGAATATAAAAGCATGCTAATACTACATAGAAAGTATAGATAATAAAGATCTTTTTGTTTAAAAATACACCTGCGATTAGAGAAAAGAAACCTATAAAAACAGATAGTATAACGTAAGCGAAATAACACAAGTTTTTGTTATTATCAGATTTTTTGAATACTTGGGTATTCCATAGGGTTAAAGGAAAACTTATAGATTTGTTAGTATTTTCTACTTTCAATAAGTATTGGGTGGTTGTCCCAGTACTACTTAAAGGAAATATATAACGCCTATTTGAAATGGTTCGTTCGTAGAAATTCCGGTTTCGATCTCCTCCTTCACCAATTAATTTATAAGCATTACCTATTTTTTGATAAAGTAAAATTTCATCAAGCTGAGCCTTATCTATTTCTAATAGTAGTTTAAGAGGCGCTGTATTATCCCAGTTAATTTGAAATGAAGTCCAAAAAGAATAGTCGGATATTCCTTGGGAAGTTTTGTTTTGTGTTTTTATTAGTTTCCCTTCTGACTTTGCATTCTCAAAATCGTTTACAGAAAAAGTATACTTTGTTTTATATACATCTATATATCGAGCAAGAGATGTCGGTTTAGAAAAGTCTATTTCAGAGATTGTAACTTTTTCTAAAGCAAAGATAGTAGTACAATTAAAAAAAACGACTACTAAGGGTAAGAAACTATTAAGAAGTTGGTTCAATGCATTTCATTTAAGTAATTCAAAATTAAGGTTCAAAAAAGGATTTCGAAAACAAAAGCTACTTAATGATTCTTAAAAAAATTAAGTTTTATTTTATCATTAGAAATCGAAATATCAAAAAAATACAGATTGATAAGTAAGGATCAAGTTAAGAATCTATGACGAGTTACTTTCAATGATATCACATAGGCTATCAAAACTTTTTCGCATATCTGTCGCTAGCAAATACAATTTAAATCTATAATCACTGTGTAGGGTCAACATAATCCTTGTAAATCGTCAAGATAGATTAGTCAGGGCAATATCTCTTATTGGTTAATTAAATAGAAAATTATGTCAAAAAAGTAGAACGAAGAATATATCTAAATCGAATTAAACTGAAGATTTGGTGATTTTATCCAAACAGAACTCAACGAAAATCAACAAACATTAAATATAGTGTAAAAACGAGATCTCTTATCAGTTAACTTATAACGTTATATTTAGATGCAAAAACTAAATCATCTTATTTTTATAAAAATCACTTTAAATTCCAATATCCTACTTTTAACTTTTTTCACTAGTATCCGAAAGTTCCAGATTTTAGAAAAACAAAATATTTTAAACACCTTTTTTTTAATGATTTAAAAATATTTAGCGTCAAAATACTGAGAAAAGATATCTTCTAAGACGAATCAAAAACATCTAAATTCAAAACTTGTAACAACTTAATTTACAAGTCTATTTTTTCTTCTCTTTCAGTGAAACGGTCTATATTCTAAAGTTTTGGATGCTTGTGAATTTTTTTAAAAATTTTCGTGAAACCGGAGTTTAAATTTTTTGAATAAATAAGAGGTGTTTTTTAGTCCTACAGATAAAGCTATTTCGGCTTTTGTCTTATCTGGGTTTTCTTCCATAATTTGTTTTACACGTAATAAACGCGCCTCTAGTATTAAATCTTGAGCACTTTGTCCTAATAATGTTTTTGTTTTCCTATTTAAAGTTCGATTTGATACATTAAAGTAATCAGCTATATCTTGAACTTTAAAATTCTCATCATTTAATCTTTTGTTAATAAAATTCTGTAGTTTATTGTAGAATAGAACAGCTTCTTTACCAAGTAATTCATTTTCATTTTGCGTCAATTCTCTTTTGAATTTACGCATGTAATCATACAATTGAATACTTTTGTTTATTTGAGTTTTTAATTCTTCTTCTAAGAAAGGTTTACATAGATAACTATCTACGCCTAGGCGTAACATCTTTAGTTTTCCATTAGTGTCTGTACGTGCAGTAAGTACAATTACAGGAGTTTCTAATCCTATTTCTTTGATGTGTTTTATGAATTCAAAACCATCCATGATAGGCATCATGTAATCAGTAATAATTAAATCGAAGTTATTACCTTCTAAAAAAGAAACGGCTTCTTTTCCATTTGAAGCCTCTACAATATGATGTTCTGAAACTATACTTTTTATATAAGTACGCATTTGCTTATGATCATCAACTATAAGTATTTTATTCGGATTTAATCCCTGTTTAGGATTTGGTAAAATAGCTTCTAACGTATCTTTTTTTAATAATTCTTTAGGGTTATCAATAACTTTTGTTCTATTTTCTTTGATGGCAGATGTAGGAATCAGTATTGTAAATATACTTCCTACATCTAAAGTGCTTTGTACTTCGATGTCAAAATGATGTAGGTTTATAATACTTTTTACAAACGCCAAACCAATTCCACTTCCTTGACTTTTTGTAATGTCATTTTTAACTTGATAAAATCTATCAAAAAGTTTATTTATACTTTCCTCAGGGATTCCTATTCCTGTGTCTATAAGTTTTATAAATAGTTGCTCTTCTTGCTGCTCTAACTTTAAGGTTACAACACCTTTGGAAGGAGTGAATTTTAAGGCATTGCTTAATAGATTAGTAATCACTTTTTCAAATAAAGAATAATCAATTTTTACATCTACTTTTCGAATACTACTCTCAAACGTAAATTGTATTTCTTTATCCTCAAATAGAGGTCTAAAAGAAGTACTAGTTTTAAGTAAAAACTCATTAATATTCACAAAATGAGTGTTAACGGTCAATCGATTAGCATCTAGCTTCCCAAGATTCATAATATCATCAATAATCGATTGCATTGTATGAGTCTGCTCTTCTACCGCTTGTAGTTTTACCGCTTCTTCTAAAGGTAATTTTTTTTTGTTTATTTGTGATGTATACCCTTTTATAAGTGTCAAAGGCGTTCTAATTTCGTGAGAAAAATTTACAAAAAAATGGGAAGAAAATTGATTTAATTCTCTAAGTTTTTTTTCTTGATTTTGTAGAATAATCTTGTCAGATAGTACCTTATCCTTTTCCAACATTAATAGTTTTTCATTTTCGAAGTTTACTACTTTAAAATAATTGGTTAAATAAAACACAATGACAAATAAAGCAAACACACCAAGTTTAATAGTTTGATTTGCATTGTTTTCAGTATATATATCTGTTAAATAATAAGGTATAAAAAAACAGATAATAGCTACACCTAAGAACAGAAATGAAACCCATCTTTTAGTATACAGTATTAAGCTAAGTATGGGGATAAGAACAAAAAAGTATTCTGTGTTTTTACCTTTATTTACAATCAGCGTACAAATATTTATAGCAATAAGTAGTAGTACCATAAACAGTAATTTTGCATACTTGTAAAAATGTTTTTTATTAAAATAAAGAATGGTGGAAAGAGAAAAAATAATAAGACTATTCGCAATATGAGCAACAATCTTTCGCTCTAAAAAAACACCATTAATTGTATCTACTATCGTAAAAAACACAATAAAATAGAACCAAATTAATACGGCCGAATTTACAAGTTTTACCTGTTTGTAATCCCCAGTATTACTGCTTTTATCCGATCCAAATTCGATTACCCTATTGTGAAATTTTATCATAACTCAAAAGTAACGAACTCAGTACTGTATTTCTCTTAAAAAACCTTTGGTTATCAATATTGTCGCGTCTGGTCGGTTTTTGTCGCAAGAGGTTGATCTTTGTCGTGAATGGACAATTATTGACCTGAATAAACTTTCCTAGCCCAGTACTTTTATTTCGAATAAAAACACATAAAACTTATTACGATGAAAAATTATTTTTTAATCGCATTGGTAGCTTTAGCTACTTTTTTTTCAGCTTGTTCCTCTAGTGACGATTCGAGTGCTGATACTGATAACAACAAAAATCCAGACTCCGAAATTGTAGCACCTGATCCTGACTCCGAAACCGACCCCAAAAATATTGCACCAGTTCTAGAAATACAATCCTTTGAAATTTCAGAATTACAGGAATCACTTAGTGTATTCGCCAAAGTAATCGCTTTTGATGCAGATACTAAAGACGAGTTGCGTTTTAGTATTTTAGAAAACGATAATGATTTGTTTGCTATCAATGAAACTACTGGTGAGTTGAGTTTGCAAGCAAACAAACAATTGGATTTTGAAACTAAACAAAGCCATGTAATTACCGTGGTGGTTACCGACGGAACTAAATCTGTAAGTGCCCTTATTACAATCAACGTTATCGATTTTGATGAAACCGCTTTTATCACCACTTGGAAAACGACCACGGCAAATGAATCTATTTTTATTCCTATAGTAACCGGTCGTCTTTTTGATTATGATTATAATGTAGATTGGGGAGATGGGACTACTGACACAGGACAAACAGCTGATGATAATGCTTCTCATACTTATACCGAAGCAGGAGTTTATACCGTATCGATTACAGGAACTTTTCCAGCGATTAAATTTGATGCTTTTAATGATGAAACTAAGCTAAAAAATGCTGCAAAAATACAGAGTATAGAATATTGGGGAAACCGTGAGTGGTTATCTATGAATTCGGCATTTGAAGGCTGTGAAAATTTAGTAGGGAACGCAAAAGATACTCCCAATCTTGCTAAAGTAAATGATATGACTGCTATGTTTTCTGATGCTGCATCCTTTAATCAAGATATTAATAATTGGGATGTTTCTAAGGTCCCTAATATGACATTTATGTTTAATGGTGCTGTATCCTTTAATCAGGATATTAGTAGTTGGGATGTTTCTAACGTGATCAATATGAGTGCCATGTTTCAAAATGCTACAGCTTTCAATCAAGATATCAGTAGCTGGGATCTTTCCAAAGTTATAGACACAAGGAGCATGTTCTCTAATGCGACTTCTTTTAATCAGGATATCGGTAGTTGGGATGTTTCTAAGGTCACTAATATGACTGCTATGTTTAGTGGAGCAACCGCTTTCAATCAAGATATCAGTAGCTGGGATGTTTTTAGAGTAGTTAGTATGATTATAATGTTTCAGGGTGCTAGAGCCTTTAACCAAGATATTGGTAGTTGGGATGTTTCTAACGTGACCAATATGGTTGCCATGTTCCAAAATGCTACAGCTTTTAATCAAAATCTTTCTAACTGGGAAACCGATAGGGTAACAGAGTGTAGGTCATTTGCTTCTCGTTTAGCCCCAGAAAATTTACCAACAAAAGGGTGTTTTGCTAATTAAAAATTAAATAAAATGAAAAAAATAGTATCAATTATAGCCATACTTGCTAATATATTAGCTTACGCGCAAGATTTAAAGAATAATGGATCTCCAACAATAGCTATAACTACAACTTCAAGAACATGGACTGCACAGCCTTTTACAACTGGCTCAGATGACCGTGTGGGAATAACTTATACTATTGAGTTTGGAAGTGGTCCCGTTGGAAGTTTTAAAAGAGGTTTCGTTGTAGACTTATATGATAGCAATAATAATTTACCAGGTAATTTAATTACGAATTTAGACGGTGATAGTAATTTTAGTGACCCTAATGGAACAATCAAGACGTATACTAATGATGATGTTGTATTACAAGCCAATACAAAATACCACATTGTTATGCGATCTACAGACAGTAATTTTTCACCCGTAGCGAATAACATTAACCCTATAACTTCTCGAAATGGGTTTTCTAGTAGCCAAATTATTGATTCCAACGATGGCGGTCAGAGTTGGTCAGAAACTACATCTACGAATTTCTTTAACTTTATGTTCTCCATAACTACTTTAGAAGCTAGAGATATTCTTATTGACGATTCTGCAAATGTTACCGAAAGTCAAGATTTGCAATTTACGGTAAGACTTAGTAAAGCCAGCACTGAGACTATAACAGCTACGCTTGCAACATCAGGGACTGCAGAAACTGAGGATTACAGTCAAGACGAAATAACCGTTACGTTTAACCCAGGAGAAATAAGCAAAATTGTAACTATTTCTACCAACGAGGACAATATACCTGAAGTTGACGAAACAGTGGTTTTATCTGTAGATAATACAACAGGGCCTGTAACTGGTACCTCGGATACTGGAACAGGTGTTATTGAAGCTAATGACCAATTACCTGTTGTCATTGATAATTTAGATGAAGTTTCAGAAATCTTTGACTCAAGAACTGAACGTATTAATCTATTAAATAGGAGAGCACAACCTTTTATTACAGGAACAAAAAATGTTACTTCAATTTCTTTTGTAGCTTCTTTCGCTGACTGGTCTGGTACGTCAGAAAAAACAGGCTTAGTAGTACAGCTTTTTAACGATAACTTAGGTGTTCCAGGTAATGTAATAACCTCTTTTAATGGGAAATCAACTTTCAATGATTTCGCTCCCTTAGGAAGTCGAGTATTACAAATATACAACATCGAAAATATTAGTTTA
>CALFUO010000094.1 GCA_937929895.1 uncultured Aquimarina sp. | reverse complement strand
CTAATGCTTGGATGGACAGCTATAGAAGCTTACTAAATCGTTTTGATACAACTATAACTAGTTGGTTGGGATTCAACTATATCGCATTTATCACTATAGCACTCAAAAAATTCCAAAAAAAAGTTTAAATCACTTCAATTAAAAAAGCTTTCTAAAAAGTTTAGAAGTCCGTCATTCTGAATTTAGTTCAGAATCTCATCACTACGATTACCTAATTGAGGAGGAGATGTAGGGTCAAGTAAGACATGACAAATGAAACTTTTTAGAAAGCTTAGGATGTTATTTTTATATAAAACTCTGCTTTTTTCTCAATTTAAAGTTTACAAACTCTACAAATAAAGAGAATGCAATGGTGAAGTAAAGATACCCTTTAGGAATAGTACCTACAGAATTTCCGAAAACTTCTAAGTGAGATAAGTGTGCCGCTTCGGAGATTAACATGAATCCTATTAAGATTAAGAAGGATAAACCTAAGATTTGAACGGTAGGGTGTTTGTTTACAAATTTCCCTACAGGGTTAGCAAAGATTAGCATGATTAGTACAGAGACTACCACAGCAATAATCATAATGATTAATGTTTGATTCGAGTCATCACTTAATCCGTTGGTCATCCCAACTGCCGTTAAAATAGAGTCGAACGAGAATACTACATTAATCACTGCAATTTGTGTGATTGCTTTTCCTAAGGTAGAAGCACTTTTCTCTTCTAATTGTTTTTCTTCTGCTCCTTTTTCCTCTACTTTTTCGTGAATCTCGTGAACACTTTTATACAATAAGAATAACCCTCCAGCAAATAAGATTACCGCTTGCCAGCTGATGCCTCCTTTAATCCAAGATTCGTTGATATGCCAGAATGGAGCTTCTAATGCTACCAACCAAGAAATACCAAAGAGTAATATAATACGCATTACCATGGCTAATATTAGTCCAATATTAGTTGCTTTCTTTTGTTGGTGTTCGGGTAATTTACTAGAAGCAATCGAGATAAAAATAATATTATCGATACCCAATACGATTTCTAGAAAAGTAAGTGTTAACAGTGCCATCCAAGCATCTGGTGATTGAAAAATTTCAAACATTTGTGTTGATTTTAATTGATTTTAGTTGCGTTTCCTTTTTGTTTTTTTGAAGCTCCAACAAGCCCATATTCAAAGGTATAACTATTTTTGGATGTAGTAAGAATTCTTACGTGTAACGGTTTTTCTTCACTACGATTCTTTGGCTTCAAGTTTTTCAGAATGCATTCGCAGTCATTCACCCAACGAATACTAGAGGTATCAGCCTTACCACGAAAGTGATCAATCTCGATACTATCGTTACGAATAAAGGTAGTTGTCTCTACTTGACTCCCTATAATTTCCGAATATTCGAAAGTTCCTTTGTGAAATTTTTTGCAATTCCTTTCAGGAGTATAGCAGCCAACTAGAAATAAAGAAAAAAGAAATGTTGATATAAAGATTTTCATCCAAAAATTTTGGTATCAAAATTATCAATACTTTTTGTGTTTTTCTCTTCCCAGTAATTATTTATTCCTTCAGGTCCTTGTTTGGTAGCCCAGTTATTTAGGATTGTACGCTCTTCTCTAAAATCAAGTAAAGGCACAGCAAAACCGCAAGACTCTTGTACAAGATCAACTTTCATAGAGATGATTTGTCTTTTTCCTGCAATATCAGGGAATAATGCATTTAATTCTTCAAAGGAGGCATCTCTTGGGTGAAAGATTTCAGCATTACCATACAAACGAAGGATCAATGATTTTCCTTCGAAAGCACAGAACATAATGGTCATACGGTCATTTTTTATTAAGTGTGCTGCTGTTTCATTTCCGCTACCTGTAAGATTCAGCCAAACAATTTTGTTAGAATCAACAACACGGAACGAATCCATTCCTTTCGGAGAAATGTTTACACGTCCATCGGAGGCAGCAGTGCCTACAAAGAATATATTTTGTTCTTTTATGAAATTCGCTTGTTTTTCATTGATTTCTGTAAAACGTTTCCCCATGATAAATAGTTTAAGTTGATAAAGGAATAGATTAATGAAAGTCTTTTGTGTTAGTGATTCGTTAAAATGTTAAGAATTAATCGAACCCACCAGAGATCGTAATTTGCTGCCCTGTAATTCGCTTAGCATTATCGGAAGCTAAAAATGATACGAATGTTGCAATGTCATGACAAGTCCCTATAGTTCCTAATGGAGTATTGGTTTTTACGAAAGTGATTAATCTCAATATTATCGTTACGAATAAAGGTAGTCGTCTCTACTTAGCTTCCAATAATTTCAGAATATTCGAAAGTTCTTTTGTGAATTTTTTTGAAATTCCTTTCAGGAGTAAGACAACCAATTAGAAATAAAGAAAAAAGAAATGTTTATTTAAATATTTTCATCCAAAAAAAATGATATCAAAATTATCAATGCTTTTTGTGTTTTTGAATTTAAAATATCCTTTTTAATATTTTATGTTGTTGACTGTTGCTTTTATATTTTAAAATTCATTAATAATGTATTTATTCAAAAAAACAAACTATAACGTTATAGTTTGTTTTTTTAGATTAAATACGTATAAATTGTAATTAAATAACATAAAAACAACTAATTATGAAATTAAGAAAGAGTTTAGCTTTTAAATTACTACCCGTGTAT
>CALFUO010000093.1 GCA_937929895.1 uncultured Aquimarina sp. | reverse complement strand
AGCGGAGTTTCTGAAGTTACATAACATTGACAAGAAGCACACATCGCCATTCCACCACAAGTACCTTCCACAGGTAATTCGTAAGCCTTACAAACCTCCATTAGGTTCATTGCCATATCTGTTGGGGCTTGTACCTCGTGTACTACTCCCTCTCGATCTGTTATTTTTATAGTAACGTCAGACATTTTATTCTTCTCTATTATTAAACTAAATCTTTGCTTTTTCGAACTACAAAAATAGTTTCGAAAACTCAGATATAGAAATTTTTTAATCGATTGCTTTTACTACAGCTTTAGGCGCCTCTTTCTTAGTTCCATCGAAACCTTCTACTCCACCTACCGTTGTATATTTCATTACATACTTCTTGTCTGGGTGAATACGTTGATATGCACTTTGACACATTAAAGTTGCTTCGTGGAAACCACATAAGATTAACTTTAATTTCCCTGGATATGTGTTTACATCTCCAATAGCGTAAATACCAGGAATGTTAGTTTGATAATCCAATGCATTATTTACTTTAATCGCATTTTTCTCTATCTCTAATCCCCAGTTTGCAATTGGTCCTAATTTTGGAGACAATCCAAATAATGGAATAAAGTGATCTGTTTTTAAGATATAAGGCTCTTCTCCTTTCTTCACAATTTGAACACCTGTTACGTGATCATCACCTTCGATTCCCTTAACCTCCGCAGGAGTAATTAAGTTGATCTTGCCAGCATCCTTTAATTCTTGTACTTTCTCTACAGAATCTAAAGCACCTCTAAACTCATTACGTCTGTGTACTAAAGTAACTGACTTAGCAACATCTGTTAAGAAGATAGACCAGTCTAAAGCAGAATCTCCACCACCAGCGATAACAACATCTTTATCTCTATACAATTCTGGCTCACGGATCATGTACTCTACTCCTTTATCTTCGAAATCAGCGATACCTGGAATTGGTGGCTTTCTAGGCTCGAAAGATCCTAAACCTCCTGCAATTGCAACTACAGGTGCTTGGTGTTGAGTCCCTTTATTTGTAGTTACAATAAAAGTACCATCTTCTTGTTTTTCGATAGTATCTGCACGCTCACCTAAAGTAAACCCTGGCTCAAATTGTTTAATTTGTTCCATTAAGTTTTTAGTTAAGTCTCCTGCTAAAATTTCTGGATATGCTGGGATATCGTAAATCGGTTTTTTAGGGTATATTTCTGAACATTGTCCACCTGGCTGTGGCAACGCATCAATTAAGTGACACTTTAATTTTAATAATCCAGCTTCAAAAACAGTAAACAATCCTGTCGGTCCAGCTCCAATAATTAGTATGTCCGTCTTTATCATTATACAACTACTTTTTTTCTATTAATCCTTTGGTGAACTCGTTTAACACTTCCACCTTTTCTTCGAAATCCCCTTTAATGGTCTTTCTATATTCATTTATGTTTTTCACAAGATCATCAATATTTTCAGGAATTACTTCCTCGAAAAACTGACGTAATCTTTTCGCTGTTGTCGGGGATTTTCCATTTGTCGAAATTCCAACCTTTACATTACCTTTTGTAACAATCCCTCCCATATAAAAATCACAATACGGTGGATTATCTGCTACATTCACTAGCTTGGCTAGTTTTCGACAATGTTTCCAAACTTTTACATTCACCTCAGGCTTATCTGTAGTTGCAATAACTATATGCTTCCCTTTAATGAACTTTCGTTTGTATTTACTTTTTATCAACTTAGCATTAAACTGCTTTGCTAATTTTACTGTTCCTTCTCTAAACATTGGTGATACCAATGTAATTTTAGCATCGGGACTAGATTTCGTTAAGAAATGCATTTTTTCTTCAGCAACATTTCCTCCTCCAACTATGAGTATTTCTAAATCTTTTACTTTTAGAAATACTGGATATAAATTGTTTCTTTCCATCTTTGGGCTATCGGCTGTCAGCTATCGGCTATCAGCAATTTAACTTCTCTTTATTCAAAAGTATAACTGATTACTGAGACCCGAAACCTGTTACCCTATATTACACTTCCTTTAACTTTTGTTGTAATTCAGCAAGCCGAATTTTATGTTGCACCACATTACCTATTACAATAATCGCTGGTGCGCCAAGTTCTTTTTCTGCTACTATTCCTTCAATAGTTTCTATCGTTCCTACTCCTACATTCTCTTCTACTCGTGTTCCATGTTGAATAATTGCAACAGGAATATCGGATTTACTTTCAGCCTTAAAAACATCTACGATTTTAGAAAGCTTGTGCATTCCCATTAGAATCACAACAGTAGCATCACTTTTGGCAGCAACCAAAACATCATTTGATAATTTATGCTCTTTTGTTGTAGCTGTAATTACCCAAAAGCTTTCAGAATACCCTCTTTTTGTTACAGGAATATTTTGTAATGCAGGCACCGAAACGGATGATGACAACCCTGGCACCATTGCAACTTCCATACCATGTTGAGCAGCATAATCCATCTCTTCTGCACCTCGTCCGAAAATAAAAGGATCTCCTCCTTTTAATCGAACTACATGTCCATGAGATTTCCCGTACTGGATAATCAAATCATTGATCTCTTCCTGTTGATAAGCATAACAACCTTTACGCTTTCCAACAAAAAGTAATTCAACATTTTCTTGGCAATACTCTAGTAACTCTGGGTTTACTAATGCATCATAGAGCACAGCATCTGCACTTTTTAATGCTTTAATAGCTTTTAAAGTAATTAACTCTACATCGCCTGGACCAGCTCCAACTACCGTTAATTTTCCTTTTCCCTGACTCACTTTCAAACTATATTTTAAAGAACTTTGTTACATGCTTGATGAGATTACCGCCTTCGCGGGAATGACACCTAGACTATCTTATATTAAACATTAGCAGCTCTATAAGCTCTAATATCAGCTAAAAATTTCTCTGATACTGCTATAAAATCAGTTGCAAAATCTTTAGATGGTTCTTTTTGATTGATTTCAAATACTTGTTGCGTAAATGAACCAGCTTCGATAGCTATTTTTCCATTCCCGACAAACTCGTTATCGAAATTCTTAACGATATCCGCTTGAGTATTTGTCTTTTTCTTCTCTGCTAATAAAATAGCCTTAGCTGAGTTTATTTGAGAACTATATGCATGATATATAGCATCACTCCACTTTCCTTCTTCGAAAGCTGCTTTCGCATTAGCTATCTTCTCATCACTTTCTAGGAATAAAGTTTCGATTAAGTCGATTACCACACCAGCACATTCTCCTACTCCGATCGCCTTAACATACTCTTCATTATTACCCCAGTCTACGAAGTATTCCGCTGGTAACTCATCTGCTTCAGAAAGATCTGTTAAGAAATCATAGAAGTAACGCTCTCCTTTTTCAACATAGTAATCCACGAAAGATTTCCCCGCTCCATTAGCATCAAAATCATTTAAGATTCTACGTAATGCTTCTGGTCCTCTTCTCGATGGGATTTTAACTACTTTATCAGAAAAACGAGCTTTACCATCACCAAAGTTTCCTCCTCCAAGTAATACTTGTAATGCAGGAGCTACTTTTTTATCTTTTGTACGAATTGTCATTCCTTGGAAACCAATATTTGCCATATTGTGTTGTCCACATGCATTCATACATCCACTAATTTTAATAACTAAATCTTTGTTATTAACATAAGACGGATATTCTGTTTTGATTACTCTTTCTAACTCTTCTGCAATACCAGTACTACTAGC
>CALFUO010000092.1 GCA_937929895.1 uncultured Aquimarina sp. | reverse complement strand
ATCGTGAACAATTTCAACCTCTTTTAGATTGATATCGAAGCCTAAAATAAAATTTTTAGAGATATTAGTTTCCTGTGTTCCTAGCATAAATTTTTGAGTTTTCATACCCACAAAACTGGCACTAAGTTCGTATTTAGTATTTTTCTTTAAATCGAGTTTATAGTTTAAAGATAGATTCAACTTTATTGAACGTAAGTGTGTAATTTTTTTGATTTTGTTTTTTTAAGCGTTCAGCAATACGCTTTTTCATGTCTTCACTAATATTTCTATTATTATTTAGACGACTGATATCTACACTAGTTTTCGAGCTGTAATATGCTTTTCCTTGAAAATTTTGTTGCGCAAATGCAGATTGAAATTGGAGTATAAAGGCTGCAAAGCAAAGTAATGTGCTTTTGATTAGTTTGAGTTTCATTATATGTTGTTTAAGCTTAACGCTTATTAGACAATGAAACTGATAAAAGGTTTAATTAGAAAATAGTTTTTTTACAATTTATTTTTATAGGCTTATATAAACCTTCTTTTTCTCCAGTATACAAACCCTAAATACCCTAGGTTTACAAGAATTAAAGGTAATAATAGGCAAATCCATTGCCATCTTGTTTTTTGTTGACTAACTTTATCTAAATCTAAAGCTGGAATCACCAATTGTTTGGCTTTAAGCTTTACAAGGCCTTCATTATCTAATAAATAGTGCGTAGCATTACTTAAAAAATCTTTATTACCATACTTCTTTCTACTGATAGGATCGAAACCTAATTCTAAAGGAGTGTTTTGTTGAACGTTATTTTTTATGATATCGCCATCACCAATAACTAATAGTTTAGATGCTTTTCCTTTTTCTAAATAATCAGGCATTTTGAAAGGAAGTATGCGTTGACGATAACAACTTTTAAAATTTCCTTCTAGTAAAACTCCGATATTTTGAATTCCATTAGCGTAGTATTCTTTAGGTTTCGGACTTAAGCTGTTTTTTAAGTTCATTTCGAAAGGTACTCCGATCACTTTGGTAAAAGGAGAACTTTTTAAAAGGATAGATTTATCAATACCGTTGTTTAAAGTATCAATCGGGTTTGCAAAATCACATTTAATAGGAAGTAAGTTCGAAGTTAAAGTGTGTTTCTCAGGATACGTAGTTAGTGGAGCATACCCCCATGGATAAGGGACATATTCGGTTGTACTATCATTTCCTTGCGCCAAAACTAAGGGGGCTCCGTATAAGTCATCGATTAGTTTAGGTTCTATACGAGCGCCATAAGCGAAGAAGAAATCATTCAGTTTTAGATCACGATACCAAGCCAAACTTTTCTGCTTAGGCGTATTGAAAATACTGTCCTTATCTGCAATCACCATATCAATTAAATGCATTTGCTTTTTACCAGAAAGTAAATGCTGATCTAGAATCTGTTTTTCATTTTCAGAGAAAGATTCAGTGGGTTTGGCATTGATTACCAAATCAAAATCTTTTAATCGATCTAATGTTTTTATAGGAGAAATAGCCGCAGAATCTAAGGTGAAAGGTGCTATTCGATAATGTTTTTGAATCGTTTTAATATAGTCTGCGATATACAGATCTTTCAATTGTCCATTACCTTTTAAGATGGCCACCTTTTTAGATTTTCCCTCAGTCAACTGTTTTATCGCATCAGTAAATTCATACTCTAATTTTGCTACAGAAGCATTGATGCGTTCGTTAGTGGTGGCTCCCAAACTGTTTTGAAGCAATGGGATTTTTACGGTTTTATTTTTCAAATAAGCCATTGCCCAAGGCACGACTACTTCCTTTTTTAATACTCCTTCGAATTGTGTGCTAACTTCTGCGGGTGTTAACCCTAATCGCTGTAATTCCTTTAGGTTTTGATCTCTGATTTCAACAGGTTCTAACGGATTGATAAAAGAAAACTTAATGTTAGGGTTTTGGGCAGCGTAGGTTTCTAGCAGTTGTTTTGTTTCACGCTGTAATTGCTTGAATTCAGGAGGAAGATTTCCTTCTAACAGGACATCGATTGCAATTGGGTTTATTACTTTAAATAAGCTTTCTTTTGTCGTGTCAGATAGACTAAAGCGTTGGTCTTTGGTTACATCTAGACGCTGGTATTTCCAATTTCCAAATAACAAAACAGCAATAGCAATGATGATTTGAATACTAGCTGTTTTGAATTGTTTTTTAGAGGTGTTTCTAGAAATTAACAGACTTGTAATCTTCAATAAAATAAAAGTGATACTAACAAAGTAAAGTATGTCACGACTATCTAATACTCCTTGATTTATTCGATTGTAATGAAAAGCTAGTCCTAATGAATCCAAGGCTATTCCAGTTTCTAATTCATTAAAAAAAGAAAATCCATAATAAGCAAAAAGACATGCTACAACTCCCAGAATTAAAGCAATCGTCTGATTAGAAGAAAGGGTAGAGGTTAGAATACCAATCCCTGCATAAGTTCCTCCTAAAAATATTAGAGCAATATAACCACTTGAGATAGTGCCCAAATCAATGACTTGGCTTTCGTCTACCAAAGCATTTAAAGCAATGATATAAATAAATGTGGGAATCAAGGCTAGTAATACAATGGTAAGTACACCGAAAAATTTTCCTAAAACTAAATTCCATGTACTGGTCGGTTTGGTTAGGAGTAATTCTAGCGTTCCTAGCTTTTTTTCTTCGGCAAAGGCCTGCATACACACTGCAGGAACTAAGATTAATAATAACCAAGGAGCGATTTCAAAAAACGGAGTTAGGCTTGCAAAACCACTATCGATGATATTTTGATTACCATGTAAAAACCATAAAGAAGTTCCTGTTACTAAAAGAAATGTACTAAGGAAAACATAACCTATGGTAGTAGAGAAAAAGTGACGTAGTTCTTTAGAAAAAATGGCTAGCATTGATTGTAATATTATATGACAAACATAACTATAAACTTTTTCTCGTTGTTTTTATTATAGAAGTCATTTAAACTTTTTTCAAATGGCTTCAAAATGCCCTTTTTATAACAATTCTGAAATAATATGATTGTAATCACAAGCATCCGAAACTTTAGAATATAGACTTTTTTATATCAATATATTGGACGTTTTTGTCTAAGATTTTTTCCAAAATTTTCAGTTTCAAAAATCCATAAGACATTATAAATAAAATACTTATTGTGGTTCGTATTTGAATTTACCCTAAAAGAAAAAGATGATTTTTGGAATTTTACAAATCATGAAAAATTAGCATAGCAGTAGCTACGGTAGTTTTTTATGTTGAAGTAACATTTTAAAAGGCGCTTTTTAATTCGGTAAATTCAATTAGGAAATGGTATTAATATTAATTGTCATTTCTAAAACTTAAAACTTTCGGATACTAGTGAAAAAACATCTATTTTTCACTTTAATCAAAAAAGTTTAGATGACTTCATATAGAAAATATGGAGTTGATAGATAGATGTTTCTACATCCCCCACTTGTGTCATTCCATTATTTTTTGCGTTACAAAGGTCTTACATAAGTGTAATACACCCCATATCTTTCTTTACCATCTATAAAATCGTTTACTAATAACGTCTTACCTTTAGGAAGCTTTACTTTGAAAATAATTTCATCTTCAATACCTATAATCTTTTTCTCTAAGATTTGGTTTGCGACACTAATACGCACTTTTTTTGGTTGAATTTTTTTATAATCATATAAGTTTTTAGGGTTTTCTTTCGGAATTCCCCAAATAGATCCCTTACATTCTTTAGGCCAACGAGCACAAGCAATTTCGTACCAACCTTCTTTTTCTATTGCAATTGCATGTGTGTTATTTTTACTTTTAAATCCTTGGGCAACTTGTTCTGCCTTCCAAATTCCTTTACTGTCTCCAATAGCATGTTGGATGGTTAGTGTAATTTCTTTTTGAGCCGAATTCCCAATAATCGATAGTGGAAATTGCTGATAGGTAGGGTTTGACTTTGTCTGTTTTAAGAATCTTTCGTTGGCTTTGTTTAACTTTTTAACACACTTAGGATGATCGATTGCTATATCATTGTTTTGATGTGGGTCATTCTCGACATTGTAAAGTTCTTTGCCATTGATTAATCTCCATTCGTTTTTCAGAATGCACGTATTTTCAATATCTTGGGGAGGTCGCCAGTCTTGTCTAAGATGAATAAAGGCTTCTCTGTTTTTTAGTTTTTTAGAACTATCAGTCAATATGGGGGAAAAGTCGATTCCATCGAACTCATTTGTGTTTTTTAATTTGCATAAAGAAGAAAGTGTAGGTAATAGATCGACATGATTGGCTAGATCATTGATATCTTTTCCTCCAACTACTTTTCCGTTTACCCAACGAATGAAGAATGGAACGCGGTGACCTCCTTCGGTACGATATCCTTTCTTTCCTCTAAAGCCTTTATTATATCCTAATTTTCCGTCTTTGCTAACTCCATTACCCGAACCATTATCAGTCATATAAATTAAGATAGTATTATCGGCAAGACCTTTAGATTTTAAGAAAGCATCTAATTTTCCGAAATTTTCGTCAATATTGGTAATCATACCATAAAAACTAGCACTAGGGATTTTGTTTCCTTCTAAGTGCTTATAAGGCTTAGAGTATTTTTCGTCAACAATTAATGGAGAATGTGGGGCGTTAGTTGGTAGATAAACGAAGAATGGATCAGTTTTATTTTTGTCTATAAACTTCATGGTTTCTTCGAACCAGATATCTGTACAATAACCTTTAAACTGTTTAGGCTTGTTATTTACATAATAAATATCATCAAAATAACTATTTCCCCAATGATCCGAAAGTTCACCAACACCACCTGCTTTATGCTGTATAGCAACATCAAAACCTACATCAGTAGGCCTTACGGGGTAATTATCTCCTAAATGCCACTTCCCAAATAACCCAGTTTTGTACCCATTTTCTTTAAATACTTGAGCCATCGTCAAAGTTCCTTGTGATAAAGCATCACGTCCTTTGTAAGTTGCCCAAGCTCCGTTATTGATAGGGTATTGTCCTGTTATTATCGCAGCACGTGTGGGAGTGCAAAGTGGACTTACATGAAAGTCAGTCATACGAACTGATTCTTGATAAAACTTATCAATATTAGGGGTTTTGATCCATGGATTTCCTTGGCACGCTAAATCTCCAATGCCTTGATCATCTGTTAGTATTAAGATAACATTAGGCTTTTCTTCTTGACTAAGCAAAGGGCTTGTAAGGATAAAAGTGGGTAGGATTACAAATACTAAATATTTAGAATAAACTTTTGTGATACTATAGTGTTTCATTGCAAACTGTTGATT
>CALFUO010000091.1 GCA_937929895.1 uncultured Aquimarina sp. | reverse complement strand
CCTAAAAAATTACTGAAATATTTATATGATCATATAGACAAGGATCAAATAGAAATAGATACTATAAATTTTTCTGGACCACAGTTTGAAGAAGTTGACAATAGGTTAATGAGTTTACAACTGGTTAAAAATGGATTTACTCAGGCTATCATGTTTAACTCTAAAGGGAAAAACATTTTACCTGCTCGTATTCTTTACAAGAAAAACATCCTTGCAATAAGAGGTAGTTTCCGTCCTGTTACCAAAGTAAACATGGATATTTTCGAAACGGCAATGACCATGTTTAAGAAGGAGAAAAAAGTTAATGAAGATAGGATTCAACCTATTTTCGAGATCACACTTTCGAACTTAATGGCAGAAGGGGAAATCGATGAAAAAGATTTCTTAGACCGTGCTCGTCTTCTAGGGAAATTAGGGCAAACTGTTCTAATCTCTAACTTTAAAGAGTATTATAAGCTTGTAGAGTATTTCTCTAATTACACCAAAGAACAAATGGGGTTAGCAATGGGGGTTAACAACCTTATCGAAATCTTTAACGAAAAATATTATCGAAATTTAAGTGGTGGTATCTTAGAAGCCTTCGGTAAACTATTCTACAAAGACTTAAAGGTATATATGTACCCTTTACAAGATCTTGAAACAGGTGAAATTACATATAGTGCAAACCTAAGAGTACACCATCGTGTGAAAGAATTATATAACTTCTTCTTACATAATGGAAAACTAAGAGATATTCTTAATTTTAATCCCGATTTTATGTACATCTCTTCTAGAGAAGTATTAGAAAAAATTAAGGACAATCGTGATAATTGGGAAGCAGATCTTCCTGAAGAAGTAGTAGAACTGATAAAACGTAAAGGACTTTTCCATTACACACCTGAAAAAGTCGAATCTTAAAATTTATTTAAGATTCCTTACTATATAAATCCCATGGAAAAAGATTTCTATGGAATTTATATTTTGTCTCTATATTTAGAAAATTATGTCTCTTAACCCAAAGAGCATATTTAGTTTAAAAAATTATTTAGGTTAAACTCTGGTAAAATACCGAATAATCTATATTGAAAAACAACTGAAAAACATGCTAAAAGCAGGAGTATTAGGTGCTGGGCACCTAGGAAAAATACATTTAAGACTTCTTAATCAATCTGAGAAATACGATTTAGTTGGATTCTACGATGCAAACCCAGAACACGCTCAGCAAATCGTTGCCGAATTTGGGTATACTTATTTCAATACTATCGATGACTTACTAGATGCTGTTGATATAGTTGATATTGTAACCCCTACTTTTGCTCATTTCGAAACGGCAAAGAAAGCTATCGAAAAAGGGAAGCATGTTTTTATAGAAAAACCAATAACAAATACTGTTGAAGAAGCAGAGTCTTTGATTGCCTTAGCTGAAGAACATAAAGTAAAAGGGCAGGTAGGACATGTAGAACGTTTTAATCCTGCATTTACAGCAGTTCGAGAAAACATTAACAATCCAATGTTTATCGAAACACATCGTCTAGCAGAATTTAATCCTAGAGGGACGGACGTACCTGTAGTATTAGACCTTATGATTCATGACATAGATGTAATTTTAAGTGTTATTGATTCTGATGTAAAATCTATTAGTTCTAGTGGGGTTTCTGTAATTAGTGAGACCCCTGACATCGCCAATGCACGTATCGAATTTGAAAATGGTTGTGTTGCGAATTTAACTTCTAGCCGCATCTCTTTAAAGAATATGCGTAAATCTCGTTTCTTCCAAAAAGACGCCTATATCTCTGTAGATTTCTTGGAGAAAAAATGTGAGGTAGTAAAAATGAAAGATGCACCAAAAGTAGCAGGAGAATTCGATATGATTCTTCAAAATGCTGAGGGAGTTAAAAAGCAAATCTATTTCGATAATCCAAATATTGAGGCAAACAATGCCATTTTAGATGAACTAGAGACTTTTGCAGATGCCATTGAAAATAATACTACTCCTATCGTTAGTTTACACGATGGAACTAAAGCCTTAAAAGTAGCACTAAGTATTATCGAAAACTTTTAACATGTCGATTTCTAGTAATCTAAATCAATTAAAAAGTACATTATCTGAAGAAGTTACCCTGGTTGCTGTTTCTAAGACTAAGCCTATTTCAGATCTACAGGAAGCCTATGATGCTGGTCAACGTGTTTTTGGAGAAAACAAAATCCAAGAAATGACCACAAAATGGGAAGCACTCCCTAAGGACATTGAATGGCATATGATTGGTCACATTCAAACCAATAAGGTTAAATATATGGCACCTTATGTCAATTTGATTCATGCTGTAGATAGCTTAAAACTTCTAAAAGAAATAAATAGACAAGCTGCTAAAAACGATCGAGTAATTAACTGTTTGTTACAACTAAAAATAGCAGAAGAGGACAGTAAATTTGGACTAGCAAAAGATGATTTAATTTCGTTAATCGAAAGTACTGAGTTCTCTGAATTCAAAAACATTAAGGTAGTTGGATTAATGGGAATGGCTTCTTTTACAGATGATCAAGACCAAGTAAAAGAAGAATTTTCAAAACTGAAATCATTATTCGATCAATTAAAATCTAAAATAACTTCAAACTTAAAACTTAAAACATTATCCATGGGAATGAGTGGCGACTACCCTCTTGCTATAGAATGCGGTAGTACCATGATTCGTGTAGGAAGTGCTATTTTTGGAGCTAGAAATTATAAATAGTTGTGAGTTTTGAGTTGAGGGTTGTGAGAAAGCAACTAACAACTCTAAACTGATGACTCAAAACTGACAACTGAATAAAATTTTGTACGCAATACTAGACATAGAAAGCACCGGAGGAAAATTCAACGAAGAAGGCATTACAGAAATTGCTATCTACAAATTTGACGGTGAAAAAATCGTCGATCAATTTATTAGTCTAGTAAACCCAGAACGTCCAATACAAGAGTTTGTTGTAAAACTTACTGGTATTAACAATAATATGCTACGTACTGCGCCTAAATTCTACGAAGTAGCAAAACGTATTGTTGAAATTACCGAAGATTGTATTGTAGT
>CALFUO010000090.1 GCA_937929895.1 uncultured Aquimarina sp. | reverse complement strand
CAGGCACATCTAAATCCATTCCATCTTGTTCTACAGCAATTTCCGAAGTTCCGTAAGAAACATCTCCAGTAACATTAGGATAGAATCGAGCCTTTGCAATATCAATATTCTCTTCTTGAATTTCAACATTTTTCTCTCCTCTAATTACCTCGTTCCTAGTTGTTAATACTTGCTCTAAAATCTTCTTTACAGGCAGATTTAAATAACTCTCATCGAAAATCACGTCATTAACATCTATCACGTTCATTTCATCGCTAGAATTCAAATTCAATAACTGCTTTAAAGATAATTTAGATAGTTGAAGCGTATTTTTTGCATCAATAACCTGTTGAATCTCTTGCGCGTTTTGTGATTTAATTTCTAAAATATCACCTTGTGGCAAGGTCCCTGCCTCTATAAAACTAGCTGTTTGCTCTAACTGTTGTTGGGTTAACGTATTTTGTGCTTCTAGTACTTTTACATTTTCCTTATTTAAAAGTACTTGCACGTAAGAGTTCGCTATATTCAATCGAATATCATCTTTCAAACTCTCTAAACCGTAGGTAGCTACTACTTCTTGTAGTTTGGTTCTTTGATAGGTTTTATAACTTCTAAAACCATTAAAAATCGGTATTCCAGAACGAACCGAATACGACGATTGTCTCGTATTTCTTTCTCCGAATACCCCATTCGCCCCTTGCGAAAATCCACGATTCCAATCATTCGAAACATTTGCTGTTAAATTCGGTAATAGATTTCCGAAAGCATCCTTTCGATTTAGTGCTGCATCTTCGAGACTTAATACTTGTTGCTTTATTTGAATATTGTTTTCAATCGCATAATTCATACAATCTTTTAAAGACCATACTTTTCCTTCTTGCGCGAAGATTCTCGAAGAAAAACCTAAGCACAATATTGTGATAATTATATGTTTCATCTTGTGCTATTTTTTGCCTTTATTCTTCTTTTTTTCAGGTTTCCCTAAGGCATTCCATTCCTTAATCTTATCCTCTTTAGTGACTCCTTCTTTAATTTCGACTTTAATACCATCGCTTAAACCCAAAACCACATCTCTACGTTCGAATTGTTGCTCTCCCGTTTCAACTTCGACAAAAGGCTTTTTAGTTTTCTTATCGTATTGCAATAGACCTTCGTCAATGGCTAATACATCTTTAACTTGATCCAATATTATATTAGCATTCGCACTAAGTCCTACCCTTAAAAAATCTTCTTCTTTTAAATCTAATTTCGCTTCAATCTCGAATTCTACAGCTCCATTTTTTTCTTTTCCTTTAGGTGCGATATAATTTAAAATAGCATTGTAACTAATATCGGGGTAGGCCCCGACTGTTACCTTTATAGACATTCCTTCTTTAATTTTTCCTACTTCACTTTCATCTATTGTTCCTTCGAAAATCATTTTTCTAACGTCTGCTATTAATGCTATTTCTGTCCCTGCATTGAAATTATTGTTCTGAATTACCTGGTTTCCTTTTTTAATCGGAACATCTAAAATCACTCCATTGATAGTCGCTTTCACTGTAGTATTTGCTATGGCATCGTACCCGCGTGTTGTACCTGTTTTTAAAATTTGATAATTTTCGTTAGCTGCTTTTAAACGCTGATCTGCCTGCTGAAAAGAAGCTCTTGAGTTGTCGTAATCATTTACTGAGATTACCCCCTTTTTGTATAATTTTTCTTGACGCTCAAAAATTTTCTTTTGGTTTTCGAAATTGATCTTCGCTTGGCTTACATTATTTTTTGCACTCTGCAAACTAGAAATATTTGGTACTACCTTAATTTCTGCAATTTTATCTCCAACCTTTATCGCATCTCCGGCTTCTACAAAAACCCTACTTACGATACCATTAATGTTGGGGCGAATAGATACCTCTTCATTTGGAATAATCTTTCCTGTAGCAATCGATGTCAAACTAATATTCTCTGTTTTAGCTTGCTTTGTCTTAAATACGGTATCTGCTTTTTGATTTCTTTTCCAGAAATAGAAAAGTGCTAGTCCAAAAAACAGCACTATGGCCAATAAAATAATTCGTGTTGTATTCTTTTTCATTAGTATGTTTATTGCTTCTTCTTAGGATATTTTTACGTTTAATTTTGTTTTAATCTGTTCTTAGGGCTTCTATCGGTTTTATTTTTAAAGCTGTCTGTGCTGGTATTAAACCTGCTAACAAACCACTTATCACTAGAATACCTAAAGAAATACCTACTGTTGGTAAATCTATAGTCACATTCGACAAAAGTCCTCCTTCTTCTGCGAAATTGTCTAGGTAATAGTTGACAACATATGCTATTAGCGCAGCAAAAGAAATCCCTGCCATACCCGATATTATGGTTAAGAATAGAGATTCTAATAAAATTTGTTTTCTAATCACACTAGGGGTTGCCCCTAAAGCTCGGCGTACTCCAATCTCTTTCGTACGTTCTTTTATTACAATTAGCATGATGTTGCTAATACCAATAACGCCCGCAGCTAGAATTAGCATTCCAACAAAATAGGACACCAAATTTAAGGCTAAAAATAAAAGTCCAAACTTCTCAAATTCTTTATAAAACCCATTCGAACCTATTGCTCTATCATCCTTTGGGTGGATATCGTGTTGCTTTTTCAGAACCACAAAAATATCATCAAGAAGACTTTTTATGGGGACATAATCCTCTGCAGTTATAAAGAAGAATCGGACTTTATCTCCTTTATTAAATACTTGTGAAAAAGTAGTAAATGGGACAAAAATCTTCTTTTGTAAATTGAAGTTTCGCTTACCAATCATAGTAATATCCTCGTAAATTCCTACTACTTTAAAAGAGACGCCTTGAATCTTGATATAACTACCGATTACTTCTTCTCCTTTATCAAATAATTCGTCTACTGCTCCCCAACCAATGATGGCTATCTTTCTTTTTTCATCTATATCGGTTTGATTTAAATAACGCCCCTTTTGAATCTTCATAGCCCATTGCGTGATCAATTCGGGATAATCTGCTTCTACTTCTAAAGAAGCGTCGTTAGCTTTATGGGAAATTGATGTAGAACCTCCCCAACCTCCCAGTCTATTCCTTGGTGAGATCGTTTTTAAGCCTTTTACGTTTTTAGCTAAAGCTTCGCGATCTTTTAGATTAAAATTATAGTTTCTGTTTTTAGGCTTTCCTTTATAAGCTTTAGATATACTTTGTGCCCATATGAACACCGAATTACTCGAAGTTCCTTCAAACTGCTTTTCTACCCCATGCTGAAAACCTTTACTTGCGGCAAGTAATAACACCAAAATAAAAATCCCCCAAAAGACACCAAAAGCTGTAATTATAGTTCGAAAACCATTAGAGCTAATTGACTCTAAAATCTCTTTCCATAAATCTTTATTGAAAATACTATTCATCTCGTAAAGCTATTATGGGTTTAATTTTAGATGCTCGTTTAGCTGGAAAATAACCTGCCAATGCACCTGAAATGATCAATAAAATCAAGGTAATCATAGCTACATTGAATGATACTTTAGGGTTTTCTATAAATTCAATATCGATATTCGCCGCTAATATCTCTAAACTAAAAATCCCTAAGAACATTCCTATCAATCCAGAAATTATTGTAATGAATATAGATTCTTGTAAAATCATACTAACAATAGCAACAGGTTGTGCTCCTAATGCTTTTCGAATCCCTATTTCTTTGGTTCGCTCTTTTACTACAATGAGCATAATGTTAGCAACACCTACAATCCCTGTAAGTAATGTTGTTATTCCAATTCCCCAAAAGAAAATTTTTAGTCCATAATTCAACATAAAAAAAACTTTTCCGTTTTT
>CALFUO010000089.1 GCA_937929895.1 uncultured Aquimarina sp. | reverse complement strand
GTGATGATTATCTGGATGTTATTAGGGCTACTTATCCATATAGACTATCAGGAAATGGTAATGTTGATTTTAGGGCAACAGCTTTTAGAGCTCCTTCTAGTGGAAATCCTCTAAGAGCTTCTGACTTGATAGCTTTTGATGATCGACAAACTACCTTTAGAGATGCTTTCCTTCAAAAATATGCTCTAAGTGTGAGGGGAGGAAGTGATAAAACTAAATATTCTGGAATATTTAGTTTTACAGATCAAGAAGGAATAGTTGTTAATACAGATTTTAAACGCTATTCAGCTAATTTAAATATAAAAACAGAGATCTCAGATAAGTTAAAAATGGATTTTTTAGCTAACAGTTCATTAATTACACGTAATGGTATTGTTTCTGCTGATGCAGGTACTGGTGCTACAGCTGGTATTATTACTCAAATCAATACAAGACAGCCAATTCAACAAAGACGAAATATACGTTTTGATGATGATGACGGAGCAGGCGCAGAAGATTTTGATGGAGATGGTATTATTGATGCGATTAATGGTAGATTGGTATCTAATCCTTTGAGAGTTTTAGAAACAGCAGTTAATGAAACTGCAATTATTAACGGAAGGGTAAACTTAGGGCTAACCTATGATATATCTCCTAAATTTACTTTAAATACAACATT
The DNA here is from genome assembly GCA_937929895.1 of uncultured Aquimarina sp. GTDB lineage: Bacteria > Bacteroidota > Bacteroidia > Flavobacteriales > Flavobacteriaceae > Aquimarina. Next base: position 11,042 of record CALFUO010000089.1, on the reverse strand, counting down.
TGGAGGGGCAATTTCTTCTAGTGAGGGTAGAGCATTCTTTGATATCAATTTTGGAAGAGGGTTTCGTACAAATGGTTTAGGGATAAGAAGGTCTAATCAATCATTTAGATATGTAAATAACAATACATTACGATACGCTGATAAATTTGGTAAGCACAAGGTAGATGCTCTTGTCGGTTTTACGCAGGAACGTAGTTTTTCTGATAATTTTAGTTTGCAAGCCATCGAATTTGTTTCTAATAGTGTAAACCTAGATCAACTTGGTGAAGCTGTACCTTCTCAGATCAATAGTGGTGTGGCAAATAGTGCTATTAATTCTGGTATTTTCAGATTTAATTACAACTATGCTCAAAAGTATTTTGCTACTGTTACGGGTAGGGTCGATAAAACTTCTCGCTTTATAGATAATGTTGGATACTTTCCTTCTGCCTCTGTTAAGTGGGTAGCTAGTAAAGAGAAGTTTTTTAAGTCTATAAAACCTATTGTTAATAATTTTAGTCTAAAAGCTAGCTACGGAGCAACAGGAAACGATAGAATTCCATTTGGTTCGGCTAGATCTAGCGCTGATTTAACATCGTTTGAGGGTGATGTAATTAGGAGGTTAAATAATAGAAATTTGACATGGGAGTCCACTAGGCAACTTGATTTTGGATTAGAGGTAGGATTCTTAAAAAATAGAATAACTTTCGAGGCAGATTATTTTGATAAGACAACTACAGATTTATTATATCAATTACCTATTTCTTCAGTTTTTGGGATAGGGAATAATCCTAATCGCCCAGAAATTTTCACTAATTTAGGTGAGATTACAAATTCAGGATTAGAATTGGCTTTATCTGCTAATATCATTAATACTAAAAACTTTAAGTGGAAAACACAAGCAAATATCACGTTTAGTGATAACGAAATTAAAAGCTTAGGTACTACAGGAGATTTAATAGTAAGCTCTCAATTCGAACAAAATGTTTCACAAGATTTTATTATTAGAGAAGGAGAGCAAGTAGGAGCTTTTTATGGCTTTAGATCAGCAGGAGTATATAGATATGAAGATTTTGTTGAGTTTGACGGATTAACTGATGATGAAAAAGCATTACTATATCGTTCTGGAGGCCAGGCTAATGGTAGTTTTAATAATACACCTAATCCCGTAAACGCAAGAAATGGAGATTCGCCAAGTTCTTCTTTTACTCTTAAGCCAGGTGTTCAGAGAATTGAAGGAGTATCTTCTTATCGACCAGGACTAAGAAAGTATAGAGATCTTAATGGAGATGGAGTTGTTAGTTTGGACGATGACAGAGAAGTATTAGGAAGTTCTCAACCAGAACATTTTGGAGGTTTTAATAATAGTTTTACTATCAAAAACTTTGATTTGTCTGTACAGTTTAATTGGTCTTATGGAAATGAAATTCTAAATAAGAATAGATATCGAGGTACTCAATCACTTAATAGTATCAATAATTTGTATCCAGACGTATTAGATGCGTGGACTCCTACAAATAATGATACAGATCAGCCTAGTGCCTATGCTTTAATAGATCAATTCTCTGCGAATCAGGTAGCAGATGATACTTATGTAGAAGATGCTTCTTTTTTAAGGTTATCCAATATCTCTTTAGGCTATAGAGTACCTACTGATAAATTAAAATCATTAGGGTTAAGTGCACTTCGTCTATACGGAACGGTTAATAATGTATATGTTTGGACAGATTATACTGGATATGATCCAGAAACTAGTGTTGGTAGAGCCCCACTAACCCCTGGAGTTGATTTTAGTGCTTACCCAAGAGCGAGAACTTTTATTTTTGGGGTTAAAGCAACTTTTTAATTTAAAAATGGTAACAATGTTTATGAATTTAAAGAATAAAATAGTTATACTAATAGCTTGTATTCCGTTAGTTTTTACTTCATGTGATGATGTTAAAGAGGATCTTTCTGGAAATGGAACTTTTGGTGATGGAGCTGGTTTAGGAGACTTATCACCAGCTGGTACATTAAAGAATGTGTATACCTCTTTACAATTAAGTAGGGTTTTTGATGCTACTGGGTATCCTTTTTTATGGGGTGATATCGGAGTTGATATTTTAAGTGGTGCTTCGTTTAGTAATGTAACTTTTCCTCTATATACAAACAACTTTGTGGTTACAGATAGAGAGAATTTAAGAATGTGGAGAGAACATTATTTTGCCTTGGCTCGTGTGAATAGAGCTATAGAATCTTTTAGAGACTTTAAAAAGCAAGGTGATTTAGATGATAATCAAACTAATAATTATATTGCTCAGGCTAGATTTGTAAGAGCCGTTTTAAATTTTAATTTGGTGAAACTTTACGAAAATCCAATATTAAGATTAGATAGTGGAGGAAGTTTAGTAACTGATATTAATGATGTTGATTTGTCAGGCCAGACTAATAGCAATCCAACAGAAATGTATGATGCTATAATTAATGATTTGCTTTTTGCAGAAGCGAATCTATCTGATGAGGGTAATTTTTCAGTAGCTACTTCCTTGGCTTCTAAGGCATTATTAGGTAAGGTGTATTTGCAAGCAGCAGGGATGTTGGCTAATAATGTATACAATAATTTTTCAGTTGTAGAATCGGAGGCATCATTGTCAGCTCAAGATCTATATGCTAAAGCTTCGAGTTTATTTAGCGAAGTTATAGGTTCTGGCAAGTATAGTTTGTTGAAAAATTATGGTGATATTTTTGATCCTATAGAATCTAATTCGAATACAGAATTAATATTTGCAGTTGATTTTGTATCTAATGGTGTTGGCTCTGGTAGTAGTTTTGGGGATGCTTTTGGTGTATCTGGAAATACACCAAATGGAGGTTTTTCTACGGTATTACCTCAATATGAATTTATTATGAGTTATTTCGACCATTCACTTAGTGATGTTAATGGAAGAGATATTAACACTAGAGAAGAAGCTGGTTTAAGACCGTTTAATTTTGATAGTTTTTTTGGGAATATTTATCCTTTGCCTGTTAGTGATCAGCGTTTTTTAGTTAATATATCTACATTTGACGTCCGCGATGTCAATCTTACTAATAGTATAGAAGGGGTCAGAAAGAATAGAGATATAGGTGTTTTTAGAACTTATAAATATCGCAAGAAGATCCCTGTGGTTACAAGTATTAGCGATGATCAAGAGTTTGATTTTCCTTATTTAAGGTATGCAGATGTATTATTAATGAAAGCTGAAGCAATTGTTGGTGAAGGAGGCTCCTTAACAGAAGCTATTGGGTATTTAAATCAAGTCAGGAGAAGAGCTTATCTTGTTGAAACGGAAGGAGGAACTACTCCATTTGGACATGAGCCAATAGCGACAGTCGATGGTGATTCGGATAAAGAAAATTTAGCTCGTAAACTAAATAATCTTTTTGATATACCTGTAGACGAATTAAGACAATTAAATTTAGAACAATCTGTTCATGTACCTTCTTATGTAGGTCCCTTTTCTGAAGATCCTACTGCAGAAGTTGCATTAGAAGCTAGAATAGCTAACAATAATTTTGTGCGTCTATTTAGATTTGATGAAGAAGATGGTGTTTATGAAAACTTAACCACCAATGTTATTGAAAGAAGAGTGAGTACCCCGACTATAATGCCTAGAAAAGGTCTTTCTGTAGACTATAATACTTTTGTTTTATCATCTAATAGTGATGTTTTAGCAGCTATTTTAAGAGAACGCAGAAAAGAGTTATGTTATGAAGGACATCGTAGAGATGACTTAATTCGTAACGGAGTGTTAGAGGAAGTAATCACTACACGTACAAATCCAGGTGGTGAAATGTCTGTTTTTAGTGCAGTCAACACAGGTGCTCTTTCTGATGAGCCAGATTCAAGAGGACCCTACAGAGGGGCAGAAATTTTCCCAGCTGCAGGTGCTACTAATTTTGCATTGCCAAGTACACGTTTCCAAAGCTTTAATTATAGGTTGCCAATACCTCAAATAGAAATAGAAAGAAATCAAGGATTATTAAAACAGAATTCAGGATACCCTGGATCATAAATTTTAAAAAAATGATATATAGATTTTATATTTTATTAGGCATAATAGCGCTTTTTACTGCCTGTGAAAATCCTGATGATGCTATCACTAACACAGGGCAATCAGATGATATAGTTTTACGAACCAGTATTGTAGATGATAATGGTAACGAAGCTATATTTATGACTGCTATAGAAGAAGATATGGTAAGAGATGATATTGTCAATTTGGATAGGTTTACCTCTTTAGGATCAATTTTGAATAATGATAATGCAGATTGTAATATTTCTACTGGAAGAAATTGTATTTCTGGATTAGCAGATTTAGTGGGGACTAGGTATGTTTTAATAAGAGATATCAGTGTTGGTGTTCGTAGACGAATTTGGGACTTTAATAATCAGATTGTTAAGTTTGACAATAAAGTTGCAGATAACTATGATTTTTTCTCTTATGACGAAACTACGACGCCACCGACGATTACGCAAATACCGGATATAGATACTTTCACGGATGCAGTTATTTTAGTTAGACCTAAAGATGGTATTCGAATAGCATTTCGTTTAGAAGGTAGACTTTTTAACTTTTTTGAAAGTGGTGAGTTTAGAGAACGTTTATTAGCTTTTGCATTAAATAATAACGATAACTAAAAATGAAAGGCATGAAAAAAATAGTAATTTTTGTTTTATTTGCTATAGCTTGTGTTATAGCATGTGATAATGTTGATGATACTACAAAAATAGAGGGGGTTAATACGGAATTAGCCACCATGGCTAATTTCATAGAAAATAGCCCTACTTTATACAATGAATTTTTAGAAGCGGCTAAATTATCAGTTATTCCTGAAGATATTGCAGCTGAATTTGGTTTACCAATTTTAGAAAATTCTTTAAATAACTTTGCAGTGAGATCTTTTGAAGGAGATATCCCTGTATATTATACAGCATTCGATATTTTGAATACTAGTACAGCTGATTTAACATTGTTTTTGCCAGTTGATACTTCTGCAAGTCAATTCTTTATAAGTACTCTTTTTCCTAATGATGTTGATTTAAATGAACTTTCTTCTGATGCTTTTGAGCTTTTTGATACAGAGGCTGCTGTAAATTTTGATGGAAGTTTTACCGATGAAGAGGTCTTAAGTAGAAGGGCAGAACTAGGTAGAAATGTTTTGTTTCATATTGTTAAAGGAACTGTTAAAGCAGATGAAATAGGGGAATCAATAACTACCCTAGCTGGTGGTAATGAAATTATAAAAGTAATAAATCCTCTGGATGAAAGTTTATTTAGTTTTAATAATAGTACTACTATTTTTGGTGGGCTAACAGATATTCAAGCTGGTAGTGGTCTTATTCATCAAATATCTAGGCCTTTAGTTATAGAGCCATTTAAGATTAGTGATGCTTTTCAAAACTTGGAAGGTAATATCACTGTTAATTTTACTAAGCGTATATTTACAGAAGGGGTTGATTTAGATGGTCTTAGTAGTGGGATTCAATTATTACTTGATAATGTCCCTGTTAATATTTCTACTATTTCTACTAATGGAGCTTCTTCCATTATATTAGCTGCAGATACAGTTATACCTAATACTGCTAGCAGAATTAGCCTATCTATTAATGAAGGGCTTTTTGAATCAGTTTTGGAAGATCCCTTATTAGCTCTTGAAAATTTTAATGTTTTACCATCTTCTGCTGGTATTTTAAATTTAATTCCTACGAATAGCGGATTTGAATTTAATGACCCTGTTGAAAATATAATACCAGGATTTAGAAGGACTGGTGTTAGTGATTTAGCTACTTCAAATAGTGATATTGTTTTTTCAGGAAACAATAGTTTAAGAGTTACAAATTTTGTGGATTCGGGTACTGATAAGAATATCACAACCACACCTTATTCTAACGGAAGGTTAAGGACAGAGAATACTCCGAGTAATTTGGCACCCATACCAGCTGATGCCACTGGTACATATCGTTTCCAGATGCAAGTTTACGTCGAAAATGTAGATTTAACACCAGCAATAGTAGATGATCCTAGTACACCAGACGTTGATGAAACTCAGTCAGGTGATGTTAGTGACCCTGTGTTATTTCAGGTTTTTATTCGACCTCATCCAGGTCCAATAGTTGCTAGTTCTCCTACTATTTTAGGTGGACTTTTTGATGTGTCAATCAACAGTGATAAAATAGGTGAATGGCAAACAATTAGTGTAGATATGGATGCTGCTACATTTGCTGGTTTTAATTATAGAATTCAATTCCATTACGATGAAGATGTAGCTAAGCAAACTCCATTTGTTTTTTACATGGATGATTTAAGATTTTTTAGATTAAATGATTAAATATCAATCTATTCTATTCATTAAAAAAAGGCTAACAACATCTTGTTAGCCTTTTTTACATAATCTCTAATCTTGAAAAATCAAAACTAGACCTTTAAACAAAATATGTCAAGATAATTTAGTCGGGACAATACAAAATAAAAAATCCGATAGTTGAAATAAATCAATTATCGGATTTTTAAATATTAATTTTATAAGCATGTTCTTTATGCAGAACATGGGATGTTTTTTTTTGTGCTAACTTTAACTTACAGCTTTTTTAATTCTAGCAATAGCTTCAATAATTTGTTCTTCACTAGCGGCGTAGGAGATACGGATAGAGTTTCCGTTTCCAAAGGCATCACCAGTAACTGTAGCAACATTAGCGGCTTCTAAGATGTAGATCGCAAAATCTGAAGCGTTATTAATTACCTTGCCTCCTAATTCTCTTCCGAAGTAATAAGAAATATCTGGATACACATAAAAAGCACCTTCTGGCTCATTACATTTAAATCCTTCGATTTCGCTTAAGAGTCCTAAGATTAATTTACGACGTTCTTCAAATTTATCTACCATATATTGAATACGGCTTACAGGCTCTTTTAAAGCAGTAATCACAGCACGTTGTGCAATACAATTAGCACCACTAGTTACTTGCCCTTGTAGCTTGTTACAAGCGCGAGCAATGTAAGAAGGAGCCCCAATGTAACCAATTCTCCATCCTGTCATAGCGAAAGCTTTAGCTACTCCATTAACAGTAACAGTGCGGTCGTACATATCTTCGAACTCAGCCATAGAAGCATGAGCAGTAACACCGTAGTTGATGTGCTCGTAAATTTCATCACTTACTACCACAATTTGAGGGTGTTTAGCTAAAACATCGGCTAATGCTCTTAGCTCTTCTTTGCTATAGATAGATCCACTAGGGTTACAAGGAGAACTATACCAAAGCATTTTAGTTTTTGGAGTAATAGCAGCTTCTAATTGTGCAGGTGTCATTTTAAAGTCAGTGTCAATAGAAGTTTTAACTTCGATAGGTATACCGTCAGCTAATTTTACGATATCACTGTAACTAACCCAATAAGGACAAGGCAAAATAACTTCGTCCCCTTTATTTAAACATACTTGGGCAACGTTATATAAAGCTTGTTTAGCTCCTGTTGAAACTACGATCTGAGAAGCTTCGTAGCTTAAATTATTATCTCGTTTAAACTTAGTGATAATTGCATCTTTCAATTCACCATAACCGTCTACAGGTGTGTATGAGTTATAATCGTCGTTAACTGCTTTAATTGCAGCATCCTTAATATAATCAGGAGTATTGAAGTCAGGTTCACCTAAACTTAATCCGATGATATCTTTTCCTTCAGCACGTAATTCGCGTGCTTTTGCAGCCATTTCTAACGTAGCCGATGGAGCTAAACTGTTAATTCTGTCTGATAATTTATTGCTCATTGTTATATAATTAATGCAAAAATTAAGATGCTAAAGTCGGTCTAGCACCAAGTTGTTTTAAATGTCTAAAGTGTGCTGCCAAAGCAGCCCACATGGTTTTATATTCGTTGTAGGGCAAATTATACTCTTTTGCCGTTTCTTTTACAATTTTAGCAATTTTGGGATAATGAATATGACTAATATTTGGGAAAATATGATGTTCAACTTGGTGGTTTAGTCCACCAGAAAACCAACTTAAGAATTTACTCTTAGTGCCAAAATTAGTAGTAGTCTGTAATTGGTGAATAGCCCAAGAATTTTCCATATTTCCTTTTTCATTAGGAAGAGGAGTAGTGGTATCATCCATTACATGAGCCAATTGAAAAATCAAACTTAGAATCAATCCAGCTACATAGTGCATAGTAAAAAAACCTAATAAAATGTAATACCAAGGGATGTCGGTTATAGTAATAGGGATGACGAACCATACTGTAAAATATAAAATTTTACTAACTATTACTGTAGCCCATTGTTTTCTTGGATTAGGTAGTTTTCCATAATGCAATTTGCGTTTTAAGTATCTGTAAGTTTGTTTGAAATCTACAGTAGTTACCCAGTTCATTGTTAGTAAACCATAGAAAAATACAGAGTAAATATGCTGAAAACGATGAATAGGACTCCATTCTCCGTGTTCGCTAAAACGAATAACTCTACCGGCATCTAAATCCTCATCATGTCCATGGATATTTGTATAGGTGTGGTGTAATACATTGTGTTGTACTTGCCAATTATAAACATTACCAGCAAGAAAATACATACTACCTCCCATAATCTTGTTTACCCATCTTTTACTAGAGTAAGAATTGTGATTTCCGTCATGCATCACATTCATTCCGATACCAGCCATTCCGACACCTCCAACAATGCAAAGAAGCCATTTAATATATAAGGGGGAACCTGTAAAAATATTTAAGAAATAAGGAGCAACAAACAACGAAAACATAATTATAGTTTTAATATGTAAGTTGAAGTTTCCGGTTTTCTTAATGTCTTGCTCTTTAAAATAATTGTGTACTCGAACATTTAATGTTCTAAAAAAAGCAGGTGTATGTTTGCTATTAAATATTATTGCGCTCTTACCCATATTTCTAAATATTTTTCAAAAATAACATTTAATGAGTAGATAAATTGTGTTTCCAAAGGTTTTCGAGTGCATTAAAATTGAATTTATTTAAAAAAAGAAGCAATTAATAGAAATCGTCTATAAATCCATTCGAGACTTCACTAGTATTATGCATAATTTTGCATCCGAAATTTTATATCAAATGGAGATTCTATTAAAATACTTTCCTGAACTTACCGAAGATCAAAAAGAAAAATTCATTAAACTTAAAGAGTTATATACTGATTGGAATTTGAAAATTAATGTGATTTCAAGAAAAGACATAGATGCTCTTTACGAAAAACATGTATTACACTCATTAGGTATTGCTAAGATTCAAGCTTTTCAACCAGGTGCAAGCGTTATGGATGTAGGTACAGGGGGTGGTTTTCCGGGTATTCCTTTAGCTATTTTGTTTCCAGAGACCCAGTTTTATTTGTGTGATGTGATAGCAAAGAAAATTAAAGTGGTAAATGCTGTCGCAGAAGCTTTAGGTTTAGAAAATGTGAAAGCAGAACAGAAGCGAGCAGGAACTTTTGGTACACAATTTGATTTTATAGTAAGTCGTGCGGTTACTAGAATGCCAGACTTCGTAAAATGGGTGCGCCCCAATATAAAAAAGAATTCGAATCACGAGATGAAGAATGGAATTTTGTATTTAAAAGGAGGAGATCTTACAGAGGAATTATCATCTTTTTCAACGATTCAACAGTTCGAACTTACAGAATTTTTTGAAGAAGAATTCTTCGAAACTAAAAAAGTAGTTTATTTACCAATGAAGTATAAAGGTTAATTGAAGGATTCTTACCGTAAAACATAAATTTTGTTCAAACAGAAGTAAATTAACTGTTAACAAAAAATTAGGAATTTACTGTAAGTTATCTTAGATTGCAAAGACTGACAAGATTATATGTGTACGGTAACTTTAATTACAAAAGATAATAAAGGTTTTGTGTTGACGTCGAATAGAGATGAGGCTGTAGGAAGAAAAACGTTACCTATTGCTACTTACGATTTCCAAGATCGTTCGTTAATATTTCCTAAAGATCAAAAAGCAGGAGGAACATGGATTGCAGCTAGTAACAAAAGCTCCATGGTTTGTTTATTAAATGGTGGATACGAAAATCATAAAAAAAAGAAATCGTATCGTCATAGTCGTGGTATAGTCGTTACAGATTTGCTAAAGGAAGAAAACCTAAGTCAGGCTATTCAATTATATAATTGCGAAAACTTAGAGCCTTTTACGATAATTGGTGTCGATTGGCGTTATAAATTGTGTTTCTATGAAATGGTATGGGATGGAGAAAAGAAACATTTTCGATCTTTAGATACAAATAAGTTCCATATTTGGTCTTCTTCTACTTTATATACTAAAGAAATGAAAAAGCTTCGCCAAAATTGGCTTAAGGAGTTTGGTGTAAAAAATGAGTTTACAGCAGATAATCTATTGTATTTTCATAAAAACGCAGGTAACGGAGACGAAAATCACGACTTATTAATCAAGAGAGAAAACTTACAAACACGTAGTATAACACAGATACAATTAGATAACGATGAATTACAAATGCGCTATGAAGATCTACTAGAAGATGAAGTGTATTATGAGTCATTTGTTCAACCCGTTAATATTTAATGAAAGTGAATACCGGTAAAATTATTCCAATAGCGTTCCCAGACACTTTTGTGCGCTATTCTGACGAATTCGTGCTAAACTATATTTTTCCTTTTTTAGGATTGGGGAAGAAAAAACACATTAAAGCAGGTCATACTTTATTGCTACTTATAGAAAATAAGACAGGCAATATACAGTATTTCGATTTTGGAAGATATGTTACACCTAAAGGGAAAGGGCGAGTGCGTAGCGGGAATACTGATGCTGAATTGAAAATTCCTGTTAAAGCAATTATTAAAAAAGATAAAATCATTAATCTTAACGAGATTTTAATTTGGTTGGAATCACACCCTAAAAAAACACATGGTCAAGGTAGGATGATTGCATCAGTTTGTGACGATATCAATTATGATAAAGCCTATGGGTTTCTTTCGGGGTTGCAAAGTCAGGGAAGCGTACCTTACATGACATTTGGTAATACAGGGAGTAATTGTTCTAGATTGGTAGCAGATACCTTTATTCATT
>CALFUO010000088.1 GCA_937929895.1 uncultured Aquimarina sp. | reverse complement strand
TCTAGAGTATTTTGATCATCGGTCATTCCTAATGCAACAAAAACCAGCCAAGCTTCACAGAATCCTTTATGTCGCAAAGTTCCTCGATAAACAGAGTTCGTATTTTCTAAATCGTATTTAGTTTTATAGTTTAGGCTATTGCGGTTAGGGTAACTATCGTAAGTATTTTGAGCAATTGTTATTGGAGTACTACTTTTGAAAATTTCTGAGTATGCGATGTTTTGTAATTCCCCATTTTTTAAAAACTGTGCTCCATCTTTTCCTGCTAAGATCACGTTTTTAGGATTCCAAGTGAATTTGTAATTCCAATCACTAGGATTTGTAGATGGAAGCGTTAATCCACCAGTATGACTGGCGTAAGAGCTAATTTGCCCTTCATTTTGTTTAATTTCATCCATTAAGGACATAGCACTCATATGATCTAAGCCAGGGTCGAGTCCCATTTCATTTAAAAAAATAAGACCTTTCTGTTTGGCTTCTTCATTTAGACCTTGCATTGCCTCGTCTACATACGAAGCCGTCAATAAGTGTTTATTGAATTTTAAGCAGTATTTCGCAATATCCAGATGGAAAGTAGCAGGAAGTAAGGAGACTATAATGTCGTGTGTCGAGATATATTCTTCGAAAATAGCTTCTGAAATTTCCAACTGTTTCAAAACAATGGAAACTGTATTATAATCCAAATTTTCAAGATGTTGAAAATTCTGATCTATAATCGTTATCGATTTTTCATTCGATGCAAAATATTCACTTAGTTGTTTTATAAAGTAAACACTCGACCTTCCTGCTCCAAAAATAAGTACCTTAGTATCTTTCTTAATCATACACAAAAATGCAAAAAATTATACTAGCTACCGCAGGAGTAATGGGGGCTTTAGGAGTTATCTTAGGAGCGTTTGGAGCGCATGGATTACAACCTATTCTATCTCCAAAAGAATTGACATCTTTCGAAACAGGGGTGCGTTATCAGTTGTATCATGCTTTCTTTTTAATGGTAATTGCCTTAGCTCCGATGCTAGATGAAAGTGCTAAAAAGTTGCTTTTTATTTTGGTATTAGTGGGTATTGTGTTTTTTTCAGTAAGTATTTATTTGTTAAGCATCGATGGTCCAATTTTAAAAACAAGCCTTAGTTTTCTAGGACCTGTAACACCTATTGGAGGAACGTTTTTAATTGCCGCTTGGATTGTTTTTGTGGTGAAGGTTTTGAAGGGGTAGTTTGTATAATTAAAAGACCTCACAGGTTTTAAAAACCTGTGAGGTCTTTTAATTAATTTCTTACTTAATCTTAAATTGAGGCGATTTACTTAAGTCTCTCCCAATTTTTATCGGCCTTAGCTTTTAAAGCTGAAGCCCCTTCTTTATTCCATAAATCCAGAGTATTGGTTCCCCAAGCATTATAAAACAAGTATACTTTTCCATTTTCGACAGAGAAAGTTTCAGGGTCAACTTTTACTTTTTCTCCTTTTTTTCCAATGGCGTATGCACAATAACCACCATATTCTGGTAGAAAAGCTACAGGGTTAGTTTCAAACTTTTGTTTGTTTTGGGTATTCTTAAAATAAAAGTCAGTTCCTTGATATGTTGTCTTAAAATCCTTACTTCCTTTAACCGCTTTCCCATTAAAATATTCGGTTACATCATATCCTTCTACTGCAGCACCGTTTTTAGAATAAAAATCATGTTGTGCATTACTGATAGCAAATGAGAATAATGCAATACTTAGGATAAACAACTTTTTCATGGGTAGTCGAGTTTAAAGAATTCAGGATTCAAACAATCAAGACAAAATAACCTACTTGTATTTTATTTCATTGAGTTTTGAATCACAAAAAAATATTTATGATAGAATAGACGCAAGAAAAAACAGCAACTTACTGGTCTATGTCAAAAAATCTAAAAGAAAGGTGTTCAGTTTTTTTGTGGCTTCCAGATAGCTCATATGTCCACCTTCTAGAATTAAGGTTTCAGAGCCTGTTACTAGAGCTTCACTTTTTGATTTTTCCACATTAAGTACAGGATCATTTTCCCCGATAACCATCAGTTTTTTTCCTGTAAAATTGGTTAGTAGTGTTTTTTGATTTTTACGTTCTTTCATACCTCGAAGCGCAGCAATAATGCCCTTTGCTGAAATCCCAGAAAGGTCTTCTAGGAGTATGTCAATTTCGTGTTGTAATTTATTGCGTTGTGCTTCTCCAAATAAATTGACCACTCCCATTCTTAGGAAACTATCTTTTTGATCAATTACGATCTTTATAGCACGGTCTCGATTGATTTTCTTTTCTTCGGAATCTGCATTACTGGTTGAGTTCAACAATACAAAATGACTGACCATATCGGGATAAGCTTCTAAAAAAGCGAGTCCGACATAGCCTCCCATCGAGTGTCCGATAATTGCACAGTTAGAAATTTCGAGTGTATCTAAAACATATTTTACCCATGCTGCTTGTGCTTTCATAGTATGGGTTTCTTCTAAGTTTGAGGTCTCTCCATGTCCTAGTAAGTCGATATAAATATTTGTTCTATGAGGTTTAAAGAAAGAGCGTTGATGTTTCCAAACTTTGATGTTTTCCATGAAACCATGTAACCATACTACTGCGGGGCCTTGGCCTTCGACTTCGAAAGTACCTGTAATATTTTTATAAATAAGGTTCATCTTATTTCTCGTACATTAGGGTTTCGATTTCTTCAGCTTCGATAGGGATATTTGCCATTAGATTTAATGCTTCTCCATTTTCTTGAATCACGACATTATCCTCTAAACGGAATCCCATTTTTTCTTCAGGGATATAGATACCAGGTTCAACGGTCAATACCATATTAGCAGCCATAGGGTCTTCTTGAAAACCATAGTCATGTGTATCTAAACCTAAAAAATGAGAAGTCCCATGCATAAAGTATTTGCGGTACGCAGGTTTGTCTTTGGTTTCGTTTTGAATATCGGCTTTATCTAGTAATCCCAGAGATACTAATTCTTGTGTTATAAAAGCACCAATCTCTTTGTTGTAGGCAGACCACTCTAAGTTCGGTGTCAATAATGAAGTAGCATAATTTTTAACCGCCAAGACCGAGTTGTAAACTTGTTTCTGTCGATCCGAAAATTTTCCAGAAACCGGAACAACGCGAGTTAAATCACTAGAATATTTAGCGTAAGCAGCGGCAACATCCATAAGAATTACATCCCCTGCTTTACATTGCTGATTGTTCGGTATGTAGTGAAGTACATTCGCATTATTTCCGCTTGCGATAATAGGAGTATAGGCAAATCCATCAGCACGGTTTTTTAAGAAATGATAGGAGAATGTAGCTTCGATTTCATACTCCCAAACCTCTGGTTGTATTATTTTTAAAGCTTCTCGAAATCCAATTTCGGTAATGTCACATGCCTTTTGAATGGTTTTGATTTCTTCGGGCTTCTTAATAGCTCTTAATCTATGTAGAATCGGTGCGCTAGAAGCTACGCGGTGTGCAGGGAACTTGCTTTTGCACCATTCAATAAAACGATCCTCACGGGTTTGTACTTCCGCTACTGCACGTCCATGAATATTAGTGTTAAAATAGATAGTTTCTGCTTCTTTCATTAATCGAAAGAATACGGTTTCGAAAGATTCTAGCCATTCGACATGCTCAATACCCGAGTATTCAGCAGCTTTTTCTTTAGTTAATTTTTCTCCTTCCCAAATGGCGATGAGTTCACTAGTTCTTTTTATAAATAAGATTTCACGATCCGAAGCATTTCTTGCTTCTGGAAATAATAATAAAATCGATTCTTCTTGGTCGACACCACTTAAATAATAGATATCACGGTGTTGCTGAAAAGGCAGTGTGCTATCGGCACTTATAGGGTAAATGTCATTACTATTAAAAATAGCAATGCTCTTAGGGTTCATATTTTCGCAGAATCTTTGTCTATTCTTTTTGAAAAGGGAACTATTTATAGGTGTGTATCTCAAGAGTGTATTTTTTATGTTGAAATAGTCAATTTTAAAGTAGGGGTAAAACGCACTAAAAGCGTTTTAGGAATGAAATTAACAAACAATAATTATTAAAACCCATTACTATGAAAAATTTATTTCCTGCCTTAAAAAAAGGTATTCGAAGAGGGGTGAGACTCATTGTCGATTTAGAACTACCAAGAGCTTGCGGATATGCACTAAGGCATTAAACTAAAAGCTTTATGAGAAAACCGATTAACAACATCAACTGAAAAGCGTCTCTAAATCATATTTAAAGATGCTTTTCGTTTTATGACTTTATAAATTCAATAACCTCTGGAATCAATTCCTGTTTTATAGGTAGGGACGGATTAGTATATGTTTGCATATTCAAATTTCTATCTAGAGGAGCTTCTTTTAGTACATGATTCATTCCTTCTATAATTTTGTGCTTTACATTTTTGTTAGAAGACACTAACTCCTTAACATTTGACACCTCAACTTGTAAATCGGTATCTCCCTGGACAGCGAATACAGGAATTACTAATTTGGCTATTTCTATTCTAGGATCGTATTGAAACCACGAAATCATATAGGGTTGTACACTAGGTCTAAGAAATGCATATAGCATTTGCGGTACATTTTCAACCGTTTTTCCTTTTATTAATGATTCTAAAATAGGTAAGGCTTTGTTTGCTATTACAGGAGGTTGTGCGTTTAGTTGTTTTTTCATTATTACTCCAGCAGGTTCACCAACACCAGCTAGGGAAATAAACTTAGTTACTTTCGTTGCTTGACAGGAAATCATTCCTATTAAAGAACCTTCACTATGCCCAAGAACTATAACTTCTGAAAATCGATCGTCTTTTTCTAGTTGCTCTATCCAAGCTTTTGCATCATCAATGAAATGATGGAATCTTAAATCTGTTTCTTTTATCCCTGCATTTGCACTTTCTGCAATACCCCGTTTATCGTATCTCACAGATGCTATTCCATTTTGTTGTAACCCTTCGGCAAGCATTTTTAAGGAATTGTTAGTCATCATTGGGTTATTTCCGTTTCTGTCCGTAGGACCAGAACCTGCTATTATTAACACTACAGGTGTTTTGTCTGTAGCAGTTAACAAAGTTCCTTTAATTGTACCTGTAGAAGTTTCTAGACTTATAGGTTCTTCGCTTTGAGCTAACAGATTTGCGCTAAAAAACAGCAATGCAAATAATGGGATGAATAATTTCATGATAGTGTATTTGTTTAAAGAGCTATTTTTTGTTTTAATTCTTGAAAAATAGGTTCTACGGAATCTTCTTTATAGGAGAAGTAGACGGTTTCTCCTTCGTGTTTTTCTATTTTTAAAAAAGGTCTATTTTTCTTTCCGTTTAAAATGAGTTTTATGTTTCCTGTATAAGTTTCAAAACTTCCCTTTAATGTGTTTGCGCCAACAGACCCATTTTTTCTGCGCTTAATTTTCGGTAATAGATTAACAAGTTCAATATTTTTAATATTAGAAAAAGGGATTATCTCTCCGTAAGTATGTTGTATTTCAATGGCATTTTCATGTAAAACGATCTTATTTTCGCGATTTGTCCCCCAAATAACAAGCCCGCATACCATTAATGGGATTAAAGGAGCTAGAAAAATAGATTTATTATAAGATTTTTCACTAGTTGTAAATTGGGTGTTGAATTTTTCTTTTAGTTCTTTTTCAACTTTAAAAAACATAAAAATACAACCTCCTAGAATAACCACCAGAGGTAAACCTAAACCTATTGGAAGAGAGTGTATTTGCTTAGAGTGTATGAATAATGCGATAAATGCCAGGAACAGGCATAAAACACCAAGTACAATCATATATTTTGAAGATAATTTTTGTGCAAAATCCCAACTTTGTTGGCCTTTCATAGCTCGTGGAGTACGATAACCATAACCTGCGTTTATCTCTTTAGGTGGTTTGTAATACATAGCTAAACCAGTAACTGAAAACAGTGCACCCACTAAGCCAAGGATTATTACTATTGGGTTTTCTAAATTTATCATGATAATACGTCTAAGAGAATTTTACTAATTACTTCTGCAGAGAGTACACCAATAACAAATAACATTTTAGATTTTACACCTTTTGCATTGGTTGCAGTTTTAAAACCATTCCATAATAATGTGATAAACCAGATAAGTAGTAGTATAGCTAGTATACTATTTGTGTAGAAAAGAATTAGGTCTGTGGTTTCAAGAGCACTAATATTGCCTGTTTGTAATATCAATGTACCAAGTTTACCCATGTAGTGGTTTGTATTAAATGGAGTCACCAAGAGAAAAGGAATTCTCGCGATAAGAACCGTCGTCACTAAATCTATACATCTTGTTTTTCCATTATAGATTTTGCCAACTACGAATAGCATTAGTACCATAGTCGAAATAGAAATTCCAAGATCGATAAGTACTGTTTCTAATGGTACAGTCTCACTAACCATATGTAAATCTAATGCTCCGTCATAGCGAATAGCGAATAGTGTGGCAGCTATAATGGCAATGACTGACATTATTAAACCGAATATCAATAATCGTTTTCCGAAAGACATTCGAAAGGGTTGTAAAACAATGTTTTCATATAGTTGATTCTTTAATTTGATTGATTTTTTCGATAAGGTCATCCAAGTAGTTGCGAACTGTAGGGTAGCTTTTGCCTACTTTTTCGGCCATTTTCTTTAGGCTACCACTATATAAAATGAAATCGAGTAAGAATTGCTGTTCTTCGTACGTCAATTGAAGTAGTAATGGAAGCGAATAGTTTCCTGAGACTTTAGTTTCGCACGAGGTACAGGATAGTTGAGTAACCTCTAAAGCTCCTTCACAACTTGGGCATATGGATGGTAATTTTTTCAAAACCTTTTTTTAATAAAGTTAAAAAAATATTTAATAATATTAAAATTAGGTTGAATTATGTGTGTTTTTGGGAAGTGTGTAAAATATTTACACTCGAATAGAGATAGGGGTATTTTAGATAAAATATTAATCTAGAATCAAAGCGCAAACTTCCTTCTAAAATAGAATGCCATTCCTCCACAACGGAATAGCAACCAAGTAGCTATGGCAATCCAAATACCCACCAGTTTTAGATCGAAATGTTGGGTTAGGTACAATGTGGGTATAAAGCCAAGGAAAGTAGAAATCAACAATAAATTTCTTAGGAACTTCATTTCGCCAAGCCCTTTAAAAACGCCATCTAGGATAAAGGCTATCGAATTCAGGGGTTGTACTAAAATCACCATAAAGAATACTCCATAGAAAGGGTTCAATACTTCAGGTTCTTGTGTGAAAATTCTCCCGATAGAGTAATAAAAAAGAGAACTAGCTACCACTAAAAAACCTCCGATACCTAATCCGTAAAGGCAAAGCTTTTTAACCAAAGTATTTAATTGGTTAAAATCTTTAGCGCCTAGTAATCTTCCTCCGTATATTTTTCCTGCTGCAGCATAGCCATCAATAAAGAACGCACTAAAAAGCCATAGGTTCCATGCAATGGTGTGGGCTGCCATATACGCTTCACCTATTTTAGTCGCAGTACGCCCTGATAACCATATGGCAATATTTAAAGCCAATGCCCTAACGATGAGATTTAAGGACATCCCTATAATGCGTTTCATCTCAGGATGTACTTTCGAATCTAATCTTAGAGAGACGTCTGTTTTTTGCAATAAAAAATAAAGGGCTAGCAATGCCATTACAATCTGAGCGATTAAACTTGCCCAGGCCGCACCTTCAATGTGCATGGCAGGTACGAGGTCATCGATTCCATAAACCAAAATGATATCTAAAACAATATTTAAGGTAGCTCCAATAATCGAAACCACCATAGGCCAAAAGGTGTTTTGCAATCCACTAAAAACACCAATCACGGAAAATAAAAAAAGACTAAAAGGAAATCCCCAAATGCGTATATTAAAGTATTCTAAACAGTACTCGAGTGTTTGTCCTTCAGCTTTTAGAATGTTATGGAACATGGGTTCTGCACAGAAAAACATTACTATTGAAATGAATACACTGATAATAATATTTAACATAATTGCTTGTGCAGGCATCGTCTTAATTTCATCGAGTCTATCTGCCCCTAAGTATTGAGATATAACAGATGAAATTACACTTCGTGTCTGTCCAAAAATCCAAATTAAAGAAGATAAAATAATGCCTACTAAACCTACTGCTGCCAATGCTTCTTTAGCATTGATAGGTGTGTTACCCACGATTGCAGTATCCGTCGCAGATAAAATAGGCTCAACAATCCCAGCAATTATTGCAGGAACGGCTATTTTATTGATCGATTTAAAGGTGGTAAGTTGCATTCCTGTTAATTTATATATAAAGGTATAGAGAACTAAGAGGAAGTTTTGTTGGTGTGTTGTACCAAAAAATCAGAAATTGGTACATGTTTCTGCAATTAGATTTAACGCGTAGAATTCAAAAAAGAAATACACTTCTGTGTTACTATTGCCAAATCCTCGGACATCGTTGCTGATTCCCAAGGCTGCTTTGTTCCAAAAACGTGATCTGTTTCTAGTGTAAAAAGCTCAGCATTCGGATGCCAAGATTGAATCAGTTGGGCATTTTCTATAGTAACTGAGGTGTCTTTGGTTCCATGTACAATTAGATGTGGGATATTCAGTTTTTTGGCTGCTGATTCAATGTTTAAATCAGCTTTGTTTACTTCGTAATCTTCGTAAAACTGAATATAGTGAGGCATCTGTTGTTGGGTTCTTCCATTAGTGATATACCAAACGCCTTCTTTTTTCCAGTTTTCTAAAGCTTCGCCTTGTAAAAAACTCGTGTCGTAGGTACTTATAGATGCTAAAGTAATCAATCGAGTAATTTTGGGTTCGTTACTGGCTTTTAGAATACTAGCCCCACCACCGCGAGAATGCCCGATTAAGGTAACTTTAAAAGGATTGACGTTTGCGGAAAATTTAAATTCACTAGAAGTGACTTCATCAATTACGGATTGAAGATCGCCTTGTTGTATCGAGAAATTGTCGTTTCCAAAAGATTCTAAATCTGGGAAATCAATAGGTTGTTCTATAGTACCTCCGTTGTGCGAAAAATTGAAAGCGACTACAAAATATCCAGCTTTTGCAAATTCTGACAACATTATATTCCAAGCGCCCCAATCTTTATAACCTTTATAACCGTGTAAAAAAATAATCACAGGCTTCGGGGTTTCACCTTCTAAAAAGTAAAAATCCGTTACTATAGGACGACGGTGTTTTCCTACGAGTGGAATGTCTTTATGCAGTTTCAAGTTCTTCATTACTGAAAGGTATTGTGATATCGAAAATTTCTTCGATGAGCTTACTAAATGATGCTAAAAATAATTCAAAAGTTTCGGTGTTGATCGTATTGTCAACTTTTCTAGCTCTTGGAGATTCTTTGGTTCCAAAGTATAGGATGTTGTCGTTTAATTTTTTGAAACTGATAATTCCCGCATTTAGAGATTCAGTGGGTTTGTACATTTCTTGGTACATGTACGCATACATAAGCAACTGTAGCGCTTTGCTGTACGATTCTTCTGTACGCAATACACCCCAATCGTAGATTTTTAGCTTACCAGCATCTACTTTTCCTGTTTTATAATCGATAACCTGTAGTTGTCCATTTAGGCGATCGACACGATCTACTTTTCCTTTTATTTTAATAGGGAAGTCAAATGAGGGAATATGGATTTCAGCACTAAAATCCCCTTCGATAGCCACGATTTGTATTTCATCTCCAGATTCGATGCGTTGTAATTCTTGTTGTAAAAACTTTTTTAAGTAGGTTTTCGCAACATGAATAATGATAAAGTTTCGCCCAGACGATACATTATTGCTTCCGTATACTTTGTGGAATTCTTTCGTTACTGCTTCATCCACGTTTTGTAGCATGGCTTTTACATCTTGGGCTACCAGTATTTTATTTAGAAAAGGAGTGTAAAAATTTTCTAAAACATTATGGATTACCGTTCCTTGTGTGTTCGCTGCAGCTTCTTCTTCGACTTCATCCACTTCTTTAACTCCGAGAATATAGCGTTCATAGAATACTATAGGATCACGAAGATAAGTCGCTAATGCTGAGGGTGAAATGCCATAAGTGAATAATGCCTTTAGCCGCTCTATGACAAATTCATCTTTCTGGATCGTCTTAGTTTCTTTAATTGCTGCTGCTGGGGGAATACTCACAGAAACTTCGGAAACCTTGTGATTCGGGTGAGGCAACAATTCAAGTTGTTGAATGAATCGACTTTTTTCTCCTCCATTCATATCATCTACTACCGTATTGTAAATTAAATAAGCCGTAGAGCATCGTTGCAAGGCTCGGTAAAAGTGATACGCAAAAATGGCATCCTTTTCCTTGTATGTTGGTAAATCCATGCTGATTTTAAGATCATATGGAATAAAGGAAGTGCCCTTTTTCCCTGCGGGCAGATTCCCTTCATTAACCCCTACAAAAATTACGGTTTCAAAATCTAAACAACGAGATTCTAATACTCCCATTATTTGTAGACCCGTATGTTGATTTCCGATAAAATCTAATTGTTCAGTACTGATTTTTTGCTGAAATAAGTCTTCATAACTGCGAAGTGTAATTATTTCTGGGTAGGCTTCTAAAATTTCTCCAATTGCTTCGAGTATTTCTAAAATACGTTGGCAATAGTCTTGAGACTGCTGTTGCTGGCTTTTTTCAAAAGCTTCAACCCCTTGCTGAAAAAGAGTAATTAATAATGAGTTAAATGATGTAAGGGTATCCTGTTTTTTAAAAATGGATACTAAAAGTTCATTTTCTTTAAAATTAGAGGACTGTATGTAAATCCAATTGTTTTGGACGATTTTGTTTTTCCAATTCCAACAAGTTTCTGAGCCGATTAATTGTTGAATTAATGAGTGTTCTAAAACAGCATTTACTTCTTTGTAATACATCCCATCTTCTTTGCTGTTTTTTTGAAGTGCTATCAGTTGATGGACCAAATTTACCATAGGCACCGTCGCAAATGGAAGTCCCATTGTAATATTTACCTCTTCTACATTTGTTGGGATCGAGGATAACATGGGGAGCAACAAGGTTTCGTCTGCTAAAATAACTGCAGTGTTGTTTAACTGTTCCTTCGTCATTTCACTTAGTAACTGTCCGACATACTTTACTTGTCCGATATTTTTGGCAATACCTGTTAGCTGTATATTTTTTGCTTCGCTATAATGGTTGCGAATATCTTTTTCGAATAAACCATCGATTTTCCAATGGCGTTTATATTTCTTTAAGAAGAAAGAGGCATCGTGATGTTGCTGTTCTAAAAAGTATTGATCTACATCCCAAATGGCAGTTCCGCGGTCTGTAGAAATACAAGTTTTAATGATATGCTGTTCGGCATTATTTAATGCATTGAATCCGGCAAAGACTAAGAATACATCTCTTTTTTCAAGATAGCTCTCAATGGCTTCCGCTGCTCTTCGGTATTGTAACCCTTGGAATCCTACGCCTCTTTGTGTAATGATATCTACAAAAGCTTGGTAGTAGTGCTTTAGCTGTTCCCAAAGGTGAATGTAGTTTTCAACCAATTCGGTTTTATCTTCCTGCAAAAACCAATGTTTTTGATCATTGATGTAATACAGATAATTGAAAAAACTTTCGTGATCGACCAAATAACGATCAATTTCATTGAAATCTTGTAACAGTGTTTGCCCCCAGCCAGAAAAACTTTCAAAGTCCTTTTTGGGTTGTTCTTCGGGTATACTGAGATATGCCTTGTAAAAAAGCAACATACTTTCGGTAGGGTCTATAGGTTGTAGTCCCGATAGGTCAATTATAAATTGCTCGATATCTATGATAATCGGTAGGATAATAGCTTTGTTAGAAGCCTGCTCTGTAAGTTGCGTTACGAGTTCTTTTTGCAAAAATCCAACCGCACGTTTACTCGGAAGAATAACCTGTACATTTTCGAAACTAGTATGTTCTTCTATAAGTTTTTGGGCAAGATCTTGTATAAATGTGGGCATGGGATTTTTTAGTTTGTAACGTAGATTGAGCGTAGTCGAAATCCAACTTTAGGTATGCTCAGCCTTATCGTATTACTAAAGTAAATCTATTTTCTAAAATCTAATAGCGAAGCGATCTAATATCTATTTCACTATCTTCTCAAAAAATTTCCAAATTGAATTTTAAAAGACAAGTATATCAAGCCTGTCAAAAGGTATTGGTAGCCAAAAGAGCGACGCTTACCAAATCTATAGAAGATGTACAGCGATCATTAACCAGTGAAAGCAAAAGTACAGCAGGCGATAAGCATGAAACAGGTAGAGCGATGCTGCAATTAGAGCGTGAAAAATTAGGAGAACAGGCTCAGCAATTACAACAAATGGAAAATTTACTGTCTAGGATAGAAAATAATCCTAGTCAGGAGACTTGTGTTTTAGGAAGTCTAGTTGAGACAAATTTGGGTACGTATTATTTAGGGATTTCTTTAGGTCAAATGTCGGTAGAAGGAAAATCTGTTTTTGCGATTTCTTTACAATCCCCGATCGGAAAATTACTGTTTGGTAAGAAAATTCAGGATGTCTTTATTTTTAACGGAAAAAACATACTGATTCTAGAAATCATGTAACGATATTTTTCGCTAGGAGTTAGTTAGTTGTGTAATTGTTTAGTATTGTTTTATGCAAAAAACTATTTTCTTACTGCTGTTATTTCCATTAGTTTGTTTGAATGCCCAAGAGTTTAGTCTTTCTAAAATTGTGGTAGATAGTATTTCGAAAGAACCGCTTTCTTATGTAGATGTATATAATAAGGTAAATTATGTGGCTACTAATACTGAAGGACGTTTTGGGATTCTTTCTAAAATCGATACGTTGTCTTTCAATTTATTAGGGTATTACCCCAAACAGATACAAATTACAGACCTATCAAAACAAACGGATACGATCTTCTTAAGTCGAAAAGAAGCAACCTTGCGTGAAGTTTATATCAAGGATTATAAGGAGTTGATAAAATCTACCTTTAAAAATTACAAAAAAGATCTACTTTCTAAATCTTTTGTACATCGCTTTTATATTCGAGCTGTAGAGCGAAGAGATAATAAGATTGTGACTCTAATTGATATTACAGCTAAAGCTCTCTATAAAGTAAAACAGGGACAACAAAACTACAAAGCCTATGATTTGCTAGATGTGGAAGTCGAGCAATTACGATCGTATGGTGTAAAGACACATAAAACGTAAACTCAGGATTGCATTTTATAAATTCTTCTTAGGATTTTGTCTCGTATCAAAAACTCGAACGATGTACATACTTTTTTTACCTTCTCGATAGGTAATTTTACAATGCTCTAGTTTTAATTTTCGATAAGTATGTTTTAAATGACTAAAAGCTTCATCAACACTACCAACTTTGGTTTGATCAACTTCTTTATCTTCTAAAACTTCTGTCTTTTTTCTAATCGCTATAGCAATTTCTCTTGCTTTTTCTTTTCCGTAAAGATCAATGTAAAACTTGGTAGTCTTTTCTAAATCTTTAGTAGCACGGGTAGTCCATTCGACTGGCTTAATTACTTTGTCCAATCTTCAATCATTTTTTGAACTTCTGACTGGCTATGTAAACGACCTGCTTTAATATCTGCTTCGGCTTCTGCAATTAAACGATCTTGTTTTTTACGTTCGATGTATTCTTTTGCAGTTTTATGAAGCATTGCTAAAAACTGTTTATCTCCAATTTCTATAAACTCATGTAATTCCTCGCGGATTTCTAATGCTCCCATAATGGATAAATTTACATTCATAACAAAGGTATATTAATTTACGATTTTATTTTTTAACTAAATGGATGGAAGCTTACCGCTAATCAATTTTAAGTCTATTAACTATAGCTTTGGTTAAACCTGTAGTAGCAACTATGGTTTCTATATCAACTCCTTTTAACTTTAAAGACCTTGCTATTTCTCTGCGTTCTGCTTTTCTACCTTGTTCTATCCCCTCCTCTTGTGCAGCCTTTTCATAACGCTGTTTGATGATAAAAGCTGGAACATATTTTAAGCTTTGAGATAGCTGTTCTAATAAACCCGAGTTGGCAAAACTATAGTAAGTATTTTCCGTAATAATCAAGTGATCTAAAACAGGTATATTCATTATGCGACCGACTTGGATTAAGTGGTCTGTAACGTCTTTGTCTGCTTCTGAGGGTTTTAATTTTCCTGATGGATGATTATGAACTAGCACTAATTTTACTGCTCGTTTTTGTAAAGGAACACTAAAAACTTCCATCGGTTCAACAATAGTAGCTTTAAAACTACCCATGCTAACCAATTCTATGTTTAAGATTTTATGAGCATTATCTAAACTTATCGTCCAAAAATGTTCTCTTCCTCGATCCACTTTTTCTTCTCGTAACAAAATACGTTGCATGACGCTATAAATGTCATCTGAGTTATGGATGCTTATATCAGATTTATTATTCAATCGAATGTTCATTTGTAATGGACTATAAAATTACTATTTGTTTTCTAACTAAATGGATGGAACTGTTCTATAGCTTTATGCAAGCTTTCTAAATCATCTTGTTTGTAGCGTTCTGTAGAACTGATGTATTTATGACCTGCTAAGTATTGTACTTTTCGAAGATTGTATTGTTTTAACCAACCCACAATAACACTGGTCCGTAATTGCTTTACATCAATAAACTTGTGATTGATTTTCTTAAGCTCTTTTAACATCTTCTGTAAAGTGTTTCCTAATCTTAGACTGCTACCCAATGGTAACAATAATTGCTCTGTAGATTTCTTAGTTTGTTTTAATATCTGTGGTCGGATTTCGTTGATGTATTCCATCAGTTCCATAAGCTGCCAAGGCTTTAATTCTAATACTCTACCGTTACTTTTCTTTGTGCCTAAAATATCAATACGACCTTTGTATAATTGTACATCTTAAACCTGTAATTGTTCTAAGTTTTGAGTCGTAAGACCTTGATACACCAATAATCCCAACGTAATTTTATTACGTTTTCTTGATAATATATTGCCTTTATCTGTTGGATAGGAATAATACAAGTCTTCTAATTCATCACTAGACAATACATTGTGGATCACTTGTTTTTTAATGCCTTTGATACTAATATCTTTTATAATGTTTTCTTGTTGATCTTGGTTTTCAACTAAATAATCGAAGTATACTTTTAGATTACCCATGTAACCTTTGATCGTAGCAGGTTTGATATTTCTACTGCGTAAGTGTTCGATGTACTTTAAAAAGGTTTTATAATCAATACTTTCAGCCGTAGTACCGTAATCAATACACCAAGCTTTAAATTGACCTACCGTTTTGGTAAATGTTGGGATACTTTTGTTGCTGTAATTGTTGTTCTCTAAATAACTCGTGAACTGCTCCATTGCCTTGATCGATTAAAAAGTGTGTATAAACCTGTGTGGATTCTAAGGAACTATGCCCTAAAAATTGACTGATATGTTCGATGGCTGCTCCTTGTTCTAACAAATGAGTAGCGATACTATGACGTAAACTGTGTAACGTAATATTTCTTTCTTGCAAACAACTATCTTTTGTAATATCAATGAGTACTTGCAATCGGTTTGCAAAGGTCTTGCCTTGCATACGATTCCCTGATCGGTTTAAAAACAAAGCTTCTGAAGAACTCTGCTTTTTAAAATCTGGACGATGATCGTAAATGTAATTTTCTAAAATCTGTAATCTGTGATTATTGATTGGAACAAAACGTTCTTTGTAATTCTTTCCTTGTCGAACGTACAATCGCTTTTTATCAAAAAGCACATCGCTAATATCTAGATGTACGAGTTCGTTCCTTCGAAGTCCACAACTATAACCACAGACTAGCATGGCTTTATCTCGCCAGCGGATTACATCTAAAACATTACTGTAATTCGTAGCTTCAAAAAGTCGCTTGATTTCTTCTTGACTTAGTACACTAAGAATATCTCTGGCATTGCCAGCTTCTCTTTTAAGATGAATATTGATCCCCTTATGATTATGACTTTTAAGGTATTCTCTAAATTTAAATAGTGCTTGTTGGTGTTTATTGAGATGTCCTTTACTCAATCCTCCACTTTTACGTGTATGAGATCGGGTTTTTAAATAAGCATAATAATCGGTAACATGTTCTGTTTCAATTTGACCAACGTGATAAACATTTCTACTTTCTAAATAGTTAAAAAACTCCCGTAAATGAATCGGTAAATAGTACACCGTATTCGAAGCATACCCCAAAATATCTAGCCATTGCTTAAAATCAACTAGGATCGCTTTATAACTCTGATCTTTTATTTCTAGTTTCTTCATAATTGCCTGCGGTGGCTCACCGCTTTTCATTATTGTGGGTATTATTTTTTAAAGGTATTTGTGGGTAAGTGGATGTAAACAACTGATTTTAAACAGAACAACTTAACCACTTTTGTGGTGGATAAGTATTAACTAAGCGGGTAAGTGGATTTGAGCCAAACAAGTAGCTAAAGAATCATCTATCCTTTTTCGTAAATCCCTGTATTCATTAACATCAACAATTTCAAAATGATAAGTTTGTCCTTTCTTACCTTTGGTTTTTCGGATATAACCTTCCATTAGTAATTGTGCATTATAGCGCTGTAGTGTCGTTTGCTTTACTCTTAAATTTCTACGGATTTCAGTATTGGTAAAAGTCGTTTGATTGACAGAAGCTAAGTATTGCTTTAAGCGCTCTAAATGATTTCTGCATGCTCCAGACAACGTATCACTTTTACGAAGTAGCACTTCGATAATGAGTTCGTTGGCTTCTTTGATATCCTCTATTGTAGTTTCGATATAGATTTCGCCTGTAATTTCATCCGTTTTATGCTCTCGCTGGTATTGTTTGTAAAAAGTAATCGCTGCTATAAATTGTAAATAATGCGCATTCGTTCTTCTTGGTTTGAATACTGATTTTGTTAAACTTAGATGCATCGCATAAGGATTCACAACTTTAATTGGTTTTAATACCATTTGAACCGCTTGTAAAAAATCTTTGGCTTTCAATTCTTCATCTTCGTTAATCTTTCCAGCAGATAACAACCGTTGATACTGCATAATTCTTGCATCTTGGGCTTCACTTTCATCGATATACAATAAAAAACTGCGGTTGCTATTATCTTCGTAAATATGCTCCTGAGTAGTACAACCCGCAACACTAACCGGACCTTCAACAATAAGTTCGATGGTTTTGGTAGTACCATTCTTGTCTTTATGAACTACTCTTTTTTTGATTTAGCCATCCCCTGTTTTTTAATCGAATGTAAAACTGAGTTGATTTTGATCTAATGGTGGTATCGGAGTTTGTGTTTTGTGCCTAGCTCTGGTTGGCATTAGTAGAATTGACACAATTCTACTCACTTTATAGTAGATAAA
>CALFUO010000087.1 GCA_937929895.1 uncultured Aquimarina sp. | reverse complement strand
AGTAATTAAAACTAAAACATTTGAGTATGGTCGTTATAAGTCTTTAGCTTTTTATAATTTAGTTGAAAACTTAAAAGTTATTATGGAAAAATTACCCAAAATTGCAGTACCCTTTGTTATTGGTATTGTGTTCTTCATTATTCTATTATCAAAATCTACTGTAACTATAGATGGAGGAGAAGCAGGTGTGTTGTTTAGAAGATTCGGAGGTGGTGTTGATACAGAAAAAACATTTGGCGAAGGTTTTCATCTTGTAGCGCCTTGGAATGATATGAATGTTTACAAAGTAAGACAGCAGTCAATTTCAGATAAGATGCAAGTGCTATCCGTTAACGGTCTAGCAGTTACCGTTGACGGTACCGTATGGTTTCAACCTAAATACAAAGAGCTAGGAAAGTTACACCAAGAAAAAGGTCGTAATTATGTTAATAATATTCTAGCACCAGCAATTAGTGCTGCAGCACGTAGCGTTGTTGGGCGTTATACGCCAGAGCAATTGTATTCGAGTAAAAGAGATATTATTCAAAAAGAAATACTCGAAGAAGTTCGTAATGAGGTGAAAGATCAGTATATCATGGTGAATAGAGTTTTGGTTCGAGATGTGAATCTACCAAACACTATTAAAGGTGCGATTGAAAGAAAGTTAAAACAAGAGCAAGAATCTTTGGAATATGAATTCCGTTTAGAAAAAGCTAAAAAAGAAGCTGAGCGTCAACGTATCGATGCGGAAGGTAAAGCAGCTGCAAACAAAATTTTAAGTGCTTCGTTAACCGATAAAATTCTTCAAGAAAAAGGAATCGAGGCTACGTTGAAATTGTCGGAATCCCCTAATGCAAAAGTAGTGGTAGTGGGTTCTGCTAAAGATGGTTTGCCTTTGATTTTGGGAAATAATTAATTTTTATAATTGGGGAAGTTAAGCAGTTAAGGAATTTAGCTGATCAATAGAAAACTTCTTAACGTCTAAAGTAAGTTATTAATAAAGCAAACAATAGATTTGTATACAATCATACTTATTAAATATACTCTAAGGGAGATGTATCTAGTTGAACTACTTCACCCGATTGCATTGTATTAATATGTTGATTTCCTACTCTTACACGTACGAGTCTAAGGGTAGGAAATCCAACTGCAGAAGTCATTTTTCGTACTTGTTGAAATTTTCCTTCACGTAAGGTTATAGATACCCAAGTTACAGGTCCGTGTCGTGCGTCACGGATTTTTTTCTTTCTAGGAGGAAGCAGAGGTTCTGTCTCTAGCAATGAAACTTTACAAGGTTTTGTTTGATATTTTTTTCCGTTAAAACCAATTTCTACACCATTGCGCATTTTTTCTATGGCTTCTTCAGAGATAGCGCCATCTACCAAAGCGTAGTATACCTTTTCGAACTTACTACTGTTAATTTCGTTACTAACCCAACCATCAGTAGTTAGAAATAGTAAGCCTTCCGATTTTTCATCTAGCCGTCCAATAGCCATCGTTCCTTTGGGAAAGTCACCTAATTCTCCTAAGAGTTTTTTACTATTCTTTTTAGGACCATTATTAACGAACTGACTTAAATAACCATAAGGTTTATAAATCATAAAATGACGATGAGACTTTTCGGAAAACATGTTGTTGAAAAGCAAGAGATTTTAAAATATGGGTAATTTGTACTAGCAATAATGTTTTAACCTTTCAAAGGACTAATAATTTTTACATCTTGAAAAGCAATAGCGCCTTTAACAATTGCAGAAATCGTATCACGTAGCGAATCAATGATTTGAATTTTCAATTCACTCTTATGATAGATTAGTGAAACTTCTCTTGCAGGGCTAGGCTCTTCGAAAGCCAATAAGTTACCTTTTTCGACTTCTTTAATGTCCTGAGTATGTAAATAGGGTAGAAGTGTGATTCCTAATCCTTCGTTCGCTAATTTTACTAAGGTTTCGATGCTTCCACTTTCTAAGGTGAATTGTTCTTCTGAATATGATTTTTTTGTTTTACAAATATTTAAAACGCTATCCCTAAAACAATGTCCATCTTCTAAGAGTAAAATTTCATTGGAATCGAGATCATCTGAATTCAATTTACCTTTTTGAGAAAGAGGATGTTGCTGAGGTGCATAACCGTAGAATGGTTCGTAATATAGAGGTCTTTCAATAATTTGTTCTTTATCTAGAGGTGTAGCAGCAATAGCCGCATCGATATGACCATCCATTAATTTTTCTATGATGCCTTCTGTAGGAAGCTCAACAATCTTAAGTTTTACCTTAGGGAACTTTTTGATGTACGTATTTAAGAACATCGGAAGTAGAGTAGGCATTACTGTAGGGATAATTCCTAAAACAAATTCACCACCAATGAATCCTTTTTGTTGGTCAACGATATCCTGCATGCGCTCGCTTTCGTTGACAATATTTTTAGCCTGAATGACTAATTTATTTCCAACCTCTGTAAGTTCGATAGGTTTCTTAGTACGATCGAAAATTAGAATATCTAATTCTTCTTCTAATTTCTGTATTTGCATACTCAAGGTAGGTTGAGTAACAAAAACATTTTTAGCAGCTTTAGTAAAATTTTGATATTCTGCTACAGCAAGAACATATTTTAGTTGGGTTATTGTCATTTTGTGACTTTAGGCATTTAACAATACGCGATAAGCAAAGCTAATCGTTTTTTTTGATAATTAAGAGAAATCTTATTGTCTAAAGTTCAAAACCTAAGGTCTTTTAGACTTGCATTACCCCAACATTATAGCGTTCTGTAATCGGGGCTTGGTTTGCAGCTTCGATCCCCATACTAATCCATTTTCTGGTTTCTAAAGGATTGATAATAGCATCTGTCCATAATCGAGCAGCAGCATAGTATGGTGAAATTTGTTTGTCGTAACGTTGTTTTATCTGCTGAAACAATTCTGCCTCTTTCTCTGGAGTTAAGGCTTCTCCTTTAGCTTTTAAAGAAGCTGTCTCTATTTGTAACAATACTTTCGCTGCTTGTGCCCCTCCCATCACGGCAAGTTCTGCACTTGGCCAAGCAAATATTAATCTAGGATCGTAGGCCTTTCCGCACATGGCATAGTTTCCTGCTCCGTAGGAATTACCCATAATTACAGTGAACTTGGGTACAACAGAATTCGCCATTGCACTTACCATTTTAGCCCCATCTTTAATAATACCGCCATGTTCACTTTTACTACCAACCATAAAACCAGTAACATCTTGTAAAAATACCAATGGTATTTTCTTTTGATTGCAATTTGCAATAAAGCGAGCAGCCTTGTCTGCAGCTTCCGAATAAATTACACCGCCTACTTGCATTTCACCTTTCGCATTCTTAGTAACTAAACGCTGGTTAGCAACGATACCAACAGCCCATCCATCGATACGTGCATACCCCGTTAATATAGTCTTTCCGTAGTCTTCTTTGTATTGTTCAAATTCCGAATCATCTACTAAACGTAGGATAATTGGTAAGACATCGTAAGGCTTATTTCGTGCTGCTGGTAAAAAGCCAAATATATCCTCTTGTTTTTCTTTAGGTAATTCTGGTGCTACACGATCGAACCCTGCATTTTCGGGCAATCCTATTTTAGATACAATGTTTTTAATTTTATCCAAAGCATCCTTGTCGTCTGTGGCTTTGTAATCAGTGATACCCGAAATTTCACAATGCGTAGTAGCACCTCCTAAAGTTTCATTATCTATATCCTCGCCAATTGCAGCTTTGACTAAATAACTTCCTGCCAAAAATATGCTAGCAGTTTTGTCTACGATGATTGCTTCGTCACTCATTATAGGTAAATAAGCCCCACCAGCAACACAACTTCCCATGATTGCAGAGATCTGAGTAATTCCGATACTACTCATACGCGCGTTATTTCTAAAAATACGTCCGAAGTGTTCCTTGTCAGGGAAAACTTCATCTTGCATTGGTAAAAAAGCTCCAGCACTGTCTACCAAATAAATAATAGGTAAATGGTTTTCCAACGCAATTTCCTGAGCCCGTAAGTTCTTCTTGGCAGTAGCAGGAAACCAAGCACCGGCTTTTACTGTAGCATCATTAGCGACTATAATGCATTGTTTTTTGTGAATATATCCAATAACTACAACTACGCCACCACTAGGGCAACCACCATATTCGGTATACATATCTTCTCCTACAAAAGCCCCTATTTCTATTCGTTTAGAGTCTTTGTCTAATAAATAATCAATACGCTCGCGAGCTGTCATTTTTCCTTTAGCATGCAGTTTAGCAATTCGTTTTTCACCGCCACCAAGTGAAACCTTGTTTAGTTTCTGACGCAATTCGGATGCTAAAAGTCTATTATGATCTTCGTTTTTGTTGAAGTTGATGTCCATTCGTAGTAAGGTTGTGTACGTAACAATAGCGAATCACAAATATATTAATGCTTTTGCTGAATCACTTTGTTCAATATAGAATATTGCGTTAATTTTTTAATAGAGTCGATTTTTTACAAGAATCAAATGGATAGAATTATATAAAATAGTTCTTGCCTAAAGGGGTTTAACATTTTATTATCAACATAAAACCTTTGAAATGTGAACAATAATGTATGAATCCATTTGCAGGACTAAAGTGTAAGCTAGTATTTTTGCATCTTCGAAACGATAGTAGATGAATTTGGAAAGTAAAGTGAAGACCCCTGTAGCGAAACGTATTTATAAAGAATTAGAAATACACGGGGATATAAGAGTAGATAATTATTTCTGGTTGAATGAAAGAGAAAATCCTGAGGTTGTTAATTATCTAAACGAAGAGAATACATATTATAATAGTTTAACAGGTCACACCAAAGATTTTCAAAAATCTCTTTTCGAGGAAATGAAGGGGCGAATTAAAGAAGATGATGCTTCTGTACCTTACAAACATAATGGGTATTGGTATATCACGAGATATGAAAAAGGGAAGGGATACCCTATTTATTCTAGAAAGAAAGAGTCTTTAGATGCACCAGAGGAAATCCTTTTAGACTGTAATCTAGAAGCTGAAAATCACGAATATTATAAGGTTCGAGGTTTATCAATTAGTCCTGATAATAAATTTATGGCTTTCGGAGAAGATACGATTAGTCGAAGGATTTATATTATTAAAGTAAAAAACCTAGAAACAGGTGAGATACTAGAAGACCGTATAGAAAATACTACCGGAAGTAGTACTTGGGCAAATGATAATAAGACATTGTTTTATACAGCTAAAGAAGAAGAAACACTTCGTTCTTACCAAATACGAAAACACTATTTAGGTACCTCTTCGGAAAAAGATATTCTTGTTTTTGAAGAAGAAGATGATACCTATGATACATTCGTTTATCGTACCAAATCGGAAAAGTTTATTGTAATAGGAAGTAGTGCTACACTAACTTCCGAGTATCGCTTTGTAGATGCAGAGACACCAGATGAAGAGTTCACTATTTTTCAAAAAAGAACAAGAGGTTTAGAATATGGAATTGCTCATTATGATGATCATTTTTATATACTGACTAATGCAGATGAGGCCACTAACTTTAAATTGATGAAAACTTCTGAAAAGCAAACTCAGAAGGAATTTTGGGAGGTGATTATCGATCATAGAAGAGATACGCTTATTGAAGATATAGATGTCTTTAAAGACTATTTGGTTATTACAGAAAGAAATGAAGGTCTTACGAAAATACGTATAAAGACCTGGGATGATCGTCTAGATTACCATTTGCCATTTGATGACGAAACCTACATGGCATATTCTAGTATCAATATGGATTTCGATACCAGTTGGTTTAGATATGGGTATAGTTCTTTAACTACTCCTACATCGATTCTAGAGTTCGATATGGAGACTCGAGAAACTAAGGTGTTAAAAGAGCAAGAAGTTTTAGGTGGGAATTTTGATAAGTCAAACTATACCAGTAAGCGTGTTTGGGCAACGGCAGTAGATGGAGTAAAAGTACCTATTTCTTTAGTGTATCGAAAAGATACAGTGTTAAACGAAAATACGCCGTTATTACAATATGCTTATGGTTCTTATGGACATACTATAGACCCATACTTTTCAACAACTCGTTTATCATTGTTAGATCGTGGATTTGTATATGCCATAGCTCATATACGAGGAGGAGAGTATTTAGGACGCCCATGGTATGATGATGGAAAAATGTTGAATAAGAAAAATACCTTTACGGATTTTATAACTTGTTCTAAATATCTGATTGAAGAAAACTATACATCAGCTTCTCATTTATACGCCATGGGAGGATCTGCAGGTGGCTTGTTAATGGGAGTTGTGGTAAATGAAGCTCCAAAACTCTACAATGGTGTATTGGCAGCAGTTCCTTTTGTAGATGTAGTTACCACCATGTTAGACGATACTATTCCATTAACTACAGGAGAGTATGACGAATGGGGAAACCCCAATAATAAAGAATATTACGATTATATAAAATCGTATTCTCCTTATGACAATGTCAAAAAGCAAGGGTATCCGAATTTGTTAATAACCACAGGATTTCACGATTCGCAAGTTCAATATTGGGAGCCTGCTAAATGGATTGCAAAGATTAGGGAATTAAGGACAAACGAAAATCAATTATTCTTACATACGAATATGGACACGGGACACGGCGGAGCCTCGGGTAGATTTGAAGCTTTAAAGGAGCTAGCCGAAGAGTACGCTTTTATCTTTGAATTGGAAGGGATTACGATCTAGTAAAAAAAATGTAAATTCGCACGAACTCTTAGAATATAAAATTTTATTTATATTTAGAGTAACAAAGCATCTTATGGAGCAGGAAATTAAAGCTTACAACAATGTTCTTGAATTAATAGGGAACACCCCTCTTGTTAAGTTGAATAGAATTACTGAAAATCTAAAAGGTAACTTCTACGCTAAAATAGAGTCTTTTAATCCAGGGCATTCTACTAAAGATCGTATTGCATTATATATAATTGAAGAAGCAGAGCGAAAAGGAATTTTAAAGCCAGGAGATACAATCATCGAAACTACAAGTGGCAACACAGGTTTTAGTTTAGCGATGGTTAGTATTATAAAAGGTTACGATTGTGTATTAGCTGTTACTTCAAAATCTTCTAAGGATAAGATTGAAACATTAAAAAATTTAGGAGCTAAAGTTTACGTTTGTCCAGGAAATGTAAGCGCAGATGATCCTAGATCATACTATCAAGTTGCAAAAAGATTACATTCAGAAATAAAGGGTTCTGTATATATCAATCAGTATTTTAATGAATTGAACATAGATGCCCATTACCGCTCAACAGGCCCAGAAATTTGGGAACAAACAAGCGGTAAAATTACGCACCTGGTAGCTTGTAGTGGTACAGGAGGAACAATTTCTGGTACAGCAAGATTTTTAAAAGAACAAAATTCAGATATTAAAGTTTTAGGAGTAGATGCTTTTGGATCTGTATTAAAGAAATATCACGAAACAAGAGAATTTGACGAAAAAGAAATTTATCCTTATAGAATTGAAGGCTTAGGGAAGAATTTAATTCCTACAGCAACTGATTTCGATATTATAGATCAATTTGAGAAAGTAACTGATGAAGACAGTGCTCATACGGCTAGAGAATTAGTCTTAAATGAGGGAATGTTTTTAGGGTATACTTCTGGTGCAGCGATTCAAGGGTTAAAACAATTTGCGGAAAAAGGAGTATTTGATTCAATGAGTAACGTAGTTATTATTTTACCGGATCATGGATCAAGATATCTTAGCAAAGTATACAGTGATGATTGGATGAATAAACAAGGCTTTTTCGATAGTGTACGCGAAGAAAATGCTAGAACGATAGAGATAATCAAATAATACAACTAACTAAACTGATTATTCTGTAAAAAGCCTTCGTTTAGAAGGCTTTTTTATTTTTGTTAAAGTGTCAAACAAAATAATTCGTTTATTTTTGAACTCGATATTAGAGAATTAAATCTAATGTAACATTTTATAGTTACTTGGGTTTTATAATTGGTTAAAATCTAGATAGATGAAAGATTTATTTGAGAAGATTTATGCAGATAAGGGACCATTAGGAAAATGGGCAGATCAAGCGGAAGGGTACTTTGTGTTTCCAAAATTAGAAGGGCCGATTTCTAACAGAATGAAATTCCAAGGAAAAGACGTAGTTACTTGGAGTGTTAATGATTATTTAGGATTGGCAAATCACCCAGAAGTAAGAAAGGTAGACGCAGAAGCAGCAGCAAAATATGGTTCTGCATATCCGATGGGTGCTCGAATGATGAGTGGTCATACAGATTTGCACGAACAATTAGAAAATGAATTAGCAGCTTTTGTAAGTAAAGAGGCAGCTTACTTATTAAACTTCGGTTATCAAGGAATGGTTTCGACAATTGATGCTTTAGTTTCTAAAGACGATGTTATTGTATATGATGTAGATACACATGCATGTATTATAGACGGTGTGCGTTTGCATGCAGGAAAGCGTTTTGTGTACAAGCATAACGATGTTGAGAGTATTGAAAAAAATTTAAAGCGTGCTACTAGATTAGCAGAGAAAACAGGTGGAGGAATTTTATTGATTTCAGAAGGTGTTTTTGGAATGCGCGGAGAGCAAGGAAAATTGAAAGAAATCGTAGCTCTTAAAAAGGAATATAACTTTAGGTTATTTGTAGATGATGCTCATGGATTTGGTACTCTAGGAACAACAGGAGCAGGAACAGGAGAGGAACAAGGAGTACAAGAAGACATAGATGTTTACTTTGCTACTTTTGCTAAGTCTATGGCTAGTACAGGCGCCTTTATTGCAGCAGATAAACAAGTAATGGATTATTTAAAGTATAATCTACGTTCTCAAATGTTCGCCAAGTCACTACAGATGCAATTAGTAGAAGGGGCGTTAAAACGTTTAGATATGCTTCGTACAATGCCAGAGCTAAAGAACAAGCTTTGGGAAAATGTAAATGCATTACAAGGAGGATTAAAAGATAGAGGTTTTGATATTGGAACAACCCAGACTTGTGTAACCCCAGTATATTTGAAAGGGAGTATCCCTGAAGCAATGGCCTTGGTTAAAGACCTTAGAGAAAATCACGGTGTGTTCTGTTCTATAGTAACTTACCCTGTAATACCTAAAGGGTTAATTTTATTACGTCTAATTCCCACTGCAAGCCACACATTAGAGGATGTAGCGATGACTTTAGATGCTTTCTCTGCAATTAGAGAGAAGTTAGAAACGGGTGTTTACAAACGCCTAACAGCAGCTTTGGTAGAGGAGATGGGAGAGTTCTAATTTCTTAGAAACCATTCGCGTAAATAATAAATGAAACTCGACTATTTTTTAATTGGTCGAGTTTTTTAATGTAAAACCCTAGCATCAGAAACTTTAGAATATAGACCATTTCACAGAAAGAGAATAGAAAATAGACTTTTATACGATTTAAACCATAAAATGCGGCATAAATATTTAGAATTAATTTTCGCTTTTTCAAGGCGTAAAATTAAAGCATAGCACTAACTAAGGTTTCATTTTGAAACGAAGAAAAAGTAGAAAAGTAAACTTAATATATGTTGCATTTTATGATTTAAATCGTATTGTACCATTTCCTAATTGAATTTACCGAATTAAAAAGCGCCTTTTAAAATTTTACTTCAACATAAAAAACTACCGTAGCTACTGCTATGCTGATTTTTTATGATTTGTAAAATTCCAAAATCATCTTTTTCTTTTAGGGTAAATTCAAATAAGAATAGGTATAATTATCATTTCTAAAACTTTCGGATACTAGTGATGTAAAACTTAATAATACCAATTCTTAAATAATATAATTGTAATAAAATAGGAAACAATTTTCGCTATTTCTACCGTAGAAAAAGTAGAAAAGATCTATTATTTTTCGAATTAGTATAACTATTTCTAATCCACTTTTAGTTGTATTCAGGATTTTCGGGAGCATTAGCCCATAGAGAATAGCGCCCACCTAATTCTAACATATGATTTTTCCAATAACAATCAATTTGATCATTGATTAAACCTTTAAGATTTTCGTCAGCGGTTAAAACCCATGATCGATCATTTATTTCAGTTTCTAATTGATTATAAGACCAACCAGAATAACCAAGAAAAAATTTAATATCATCGGGTTCTATCACTCTATCAATCATCAGTTCACTAACGACATCAAACGAGCCACCCCAATAGAGATTATTTGCTATTTTAACGCTATTAGGTATAAGTTCTGGTATACTGTGTAGAAAGTATAAATTTTCTTGTTCTACAGGTCCACCATTGTATATGCGATATTCTTCATCGACTTCCGGTAGGAAATCTGATATTGTCGATGTTGTTGGTTTATTCATTATAAAACCTACAGTACCTGTTTTGCTGTGATTTGCTACTAGAATCACTGATTTTTGAAAAGAGATATCTCCAATCAAAGATGGTTCTGCAATCAAAACAACACCGTTTTTAATATTAGTTAGTATCATTTTGTTAATATTTATCTAATTACCCTAATCAAATATAAAAAAATATTACCATCAATTACGTTATCCTTAAAAGAAATAGATAAAAGGCATGAAATCCTTAAAGAATACTTAAGTATTTACGTGTTTTATGAATACAAAAAACCCTGCATTCATTAAGAATACAGGGTTTTTTTAATATCAATGCTATATTATTAGTTGATCGCAGCAGTTAATTCAGAACCAGCTTTAAATTTCACAACTTTCTTAGCAGCAATTTGGATCGTTTGACCAGTTTGTGGGTTACGACCTTCACGAGCAGCACGCTCTGAAACAGACCAAGAACCAAAACCTACTAATGATACTCTATCACCTTTCTTTAAAGTTCCTTCTACGTCACCTAAAAAAGTTTCTAATGCAACTTTAGCAGCAGCTTTAGTAATTCCAGCTTTTTCTGCGATGCTCTCGATTAATTCTGTCTTGTTCATAATATTTTTTTAATTAGATTAAACCAAATAACAGTTGTTGATTTCTCGTAAACAAATTTAGACCCTTTTCTGTTCCATGCAAGTAAAATCAAGCCTTTACAGAGATTTTGTTAATAATTTAATGGTTTTGTTGATAACTGTAGTTTCAGCTTAACATTTAAGCCCCAATTATTTAACTTTAATCGAAAAATGCACCTTCCTCAAAATCATAACCATTCAAAAGATCTTTGGTAAACATGGCTTTTTTGTTAGGTAAT
Source organism: uncultured Aquimarina sp. (assembly GCA_937929895.1). Lineage (GTDB taxonomy): Bacteria > Bacteroidota > Bacteroidia > Flavobacteriales > Flavobacteriaceae > Aquimarina. The sequence continues at coordinate 11,065 of CALFUO010000087.1, read as the reverse complement.
TGCATTTTTTTGATCAGAATAGTCCCATTAGAAGTACCTACTTTTAAAGTTTTGTCTACAATTTCAATCTTTCCGGTCCCAATATTGGAAGTTTTATTAGTGAAATCAGCTTCTAATATTTTTACATTTACACGCTTTCCTTTATTGGTTAGGTAGCACCACGAAGCAGGATAAGGGCTTAGTCCTCTAATTAAGTTGTGTATTTCTTTACCATTTATAGACCAGTCTATTTTGGTATTCTCTTTATTTAATTTGTAAGCTGTTTTGGGCTCAAAATTGGGTTGTGGAGTAGTAGTAACATTTCCCTCATTCATAAGATCAATGGTTTTTCCTACTAATTTTGCGCCAGAAAACATCAACCGATCATGTAAAGATCCTGCACTTTCATCCGAGTCAATGTTTAATGTTTCTTGAAGAATGATGTTACCAGTATCAATTTTATCATCGATAAAAAAAGTAGTATTCCCTGTTTCCTTTTCGCCATTAATAATAGCCCAATTGATCGGAGCAGCACCACGATATTGTGGTAATAGAGAAGCGTGCAGGTTAAAGGTACCATGGGTTGGCATTGCCCAAACTACTTTCGGTAACATTCTAAAAGCAACTACAATTTGAATATCTGCTTCCCATTTTTCTAAGTCAGCAATAAATTCTTCACTTTTAAGATTTGTAGGTTGCAAAACCTCTAAGTTGTTGTCTACAGCATATTGTTTAACAGCAGATTGTCTGACTTGTCTCCCTCTTCCTGCTGGTCTGTCAGGTGCAGTAATAACCCCAACTACATTATAATTATTATCTACTAAATGTTTTAAAGTGGTTACGGCGAACTCTGGAGTTCCCATAAATACAATGCGCATACGTTTTGTTCTTAATGTTTAATATAGATAGTTAACGTCATCTATTCTTTTACTATACTGTAAGTATTATTAGGTAAGATAGTAATTTTGTTTTTCGCTAATAAATACTGCAAGATAAGGATTAACTGCTCTTCTGATTCTGAAAAATGCTCGAAAAGTATTCTAGATGTTAACGGTCCTTGGGCTAGTAGAGCGTGTATCTTCTCGGAAATATTTTTATTTATTACAATCGACTGATTCTTTTTTTTGATGCAATTAGAACAATTATTACAATCTTCTTTTAAAGATTCTCCAAAATATTGTAATAATTGTCTTTGTCTACAGGTTTGGTTATTGGTTACATATTTTAAAACATCATCTAGACGTTTTTTTTGATGATTTAATGTAGACTTTAAATATTTAGAAATACGGTTTATCGTGATGTCATCTTCTCTTGGGGTTAAAAAGGTAATTTCTAAATCACATTGTTGTTCTTCAAAAGTTAACAAGCCAATTTTATGCCATTGATCAAAGTGTTCTTTAACAGTATTTTGAGAAATTGCTGTTAGGGAAGCAATTTTACTAAGGTCGATATAGGTTTTGGTTATAAAAATTCCTTCGTATTTTCTTTGAAGCTGCTCCGCAATTTTTTGGGAGGTTTGATTGTGTTGAGTTTGGCGAATAAACTGAGCTGCACTAACTTCAATTTTTACGATCCATTGTGTGTAATACTTTTCTAAAAGTGAAAGTACTCCCTGATTATTTAATAGCCTAAGTGCGTTATAAGTCTTAGGTTTATTAAACTTGTAGCGATCACAGAATTTGATAAAGTCAATAGGGTAGGGCTTTTCTTGCCCTTCCCCATATGCAATTTGTAGGTAATTCGATAGCCTTCGATATAATTCTTTAATGAATTTGATATCTGGAGCAGATGCAATATGTTTTTCTTTTGTATTATTTATAGCATTTGGAGTCTGTATTAAGAGTGCATAGGCTTGTTTGCCATCTCTGCCTGCTCTACCAGCTTCTTGAAAATAATTTTCAATACTATTAGGGATAAAAGTATGTATTACTGTGCGTACATCTGGTTTATCGATTCCCATTCCAAAGGCGTTTGTTGCTACAATTACTTGTACTTTATTCGACTTCCAAGATTCAAAATTCTTTTTCTTAGTGTTACTATCCATTCCTCCATGATAAGGAAGTGCTGTAAAGTTTTCAGAAACTAAATATTTACTCCATAGCTGGGTTTGAGATCTTGTGGGTACATAGACAATAGAACTCCCTTTTTGTTTTTTTAAAATTTTCTTTACCAAATAGTGAATATCCTGAGCTTGGTAAATACCATAGCTTAAATTCTTTCGTAGATAAGAAGATTGAAAGACAGTAGGTTTATCCAGATTTAAAATTTCTTGAATATCCTTTTTAACTTTTTTCGGTGCAGTAGCTGTAAGCGCTATTAGCGGAGTGTTAGGGAAGTATTCTTTTAGAATTTTTAGGTCTAAATATTTAGGTCGAAAATCGTGTCCCCATTCGGAAATACAATGAGCTTCATCTATAGCTACTAAACTAATATTCATCTTCTGAAGACGCTCTAAGACTATGTCCTGAAGAAAACGTTCGGGAGATAGATACAAGAATTTGTATTTGCCATACTCACAAGCGTCTAGAATATCAATTAATTCAAAATAAGGAATATGCCCAGTAAGTCCTTTTGCCTTGATATCTTTGTTTTGTAAAGCTTCGACTTGATCTTGAATTAAAGCAACAAGAGGAGAAATTACAATACAAAGCCCTTCTCTAACCAATGCTGGTACTTGATAGCAAAGTGATTTTCCACCACCAGTAGGCATTAAAACCAAAGTATCGTTGCCAGTGATAACACTTTTGATAATTTCTTCTTGTTGAGATCGAAAACTATCGTAACCCCAATATTTACTAAGAATATGTTTGGGGTCAATATTAGTCATATTTATGGTTTAAATTTTCTAGTATGAAAATTACTCTATTTTCTACGGTATCAAAAGGAATAGTGGTGTAGGGGAGTCTATACGTATTCAGTACTTTTTTAAAAGCGCGATCTATTTTGGTAGCAATTTCGAATGATTCGTAACGTTCTTTATCTAGTACATGGATTTTTTTCCAAGGTTCGAAAAGAAATATCGTGTCGTAAGGATATGTTATTAAAGCTTCTTCAAATGTTTTAGGAATATGGTTTAAACCAAAATTCATGTAGGCAACATTGTCTAAGATCCCACGATCGTAAAAAATATAATTATGTTGTAGCTCTTTAACACTAAGTTCAAATTGTTCGATTCGCCTAACTAATAATTTAGAATCAAAGCCTTCGGGATCTTCTAAAAAAGGATTTTCTATGCCGTTGTTTTGCGCTTCTTTTATAATCTCTCGAGAAATTTCAGGCTTACAATAATAGCCTTTTGTAATTAATGCATTTACAATGGTAGTTTTACCAGAGCTTGGTGCTCCGCACAAAAGAATTCTTTTAGGCACAAGTATTAGGTTTGACTTTGAATAATATTTTATACTAAAATCGCAATATTTATGGAAAAACAAAAGCGAGAAGTTTATAGACTTCTCGCTTTTGTAAGTTTTATAAAAAATGTTTAATACGATTTACGGATAAGAATTTTGTGCAAATATGTTGAATTATTTTTTGCTAGTCTAAGGCAAAAAACTCAACCATAGCATTAGTTATGGTTACTTTCTTTAATGTAAGAATAGTGAAAAAAGAAATAACATATGTGCCAAATTTTTGTTGGTAAATCGTATTGTAGGATCTTAAGCTACAAATAAAGGTCTATGGCTCATTAATTCATGAACTTGCTTACCAATACTCTTAAGAACCCCTTCGTTATCTACATTATTGATTACTTCGTCAATTAATTCGATAACTTTTTTGAAGTCATCTTCTTTTAATCCACGCGTAGTTGCAGCAGCAACACCAATACGTATACCAGAAGTTACGAAAGGAGACTCTGTATCGAATGGTACCATGTTTTTGTTTACAGTGATATCAGCAACACCTAATGCTTCTTCAGCTTGTTTCCCGGTAACACCCTTGCTACGTAAGTCTACTAACATCATGTGATTATCAGTTCCGTTAGAGATTACTTTGTATCCTTTTGCTACTAAAGCATCAGCAGCTATGGTAGCATTCTTCTGGATTTGAATACAGTATTCTTTGAATTTAGGATCTAAAGCTTCTCCGAAAGCAATTGCTTTAGCAGCAATAACGTGCTCTAAAGGTCCACCTTGGTTTCCTGGGAATACAGCACTGTTTAATAAAGCAGACATCTTACGTAATTTCCCGCTCTTTAATTTTAAACCATGTGGATTATCGAAATCTTGTCCCATTAAGATAAGACCACCTCTAGGTCCACGAAGTGTTTTGTGAGTAGTTGTAGTTACGATATGACAGTGCTCGATAGGACTTTGTAATAATCCTGTAGCAATTAAACCAGCAGGGTGAGCCATATCAGCTAATAAAATAGCATTTACTTTGTCTGCAATTTCACGGAATCTTTTGTAGTCAATTTCTCTAGAATAAGCAGAAGCACCAGCAATGATTAATTTTGGTTGTTCTTCTACAGCAATAGCTTCAATCTTATCATAGTCCAATTCTCCAGTAGCTTCTTCTACACCATAAAATGAAGGCTTGTATAATTTACCAGAAAAGTTAACAGGAGATCCATGAGTCAAGTGTCCACCGTGAGATAAATCGAAACCTAAAATTTTGTCTCCAGGCTTAATACATGCAGCGAATACAGCAGTATTAGCTTGAGATCCAGAGTGAGGTTGTACGTTAGCATATGCCGCTCCGAAAAGTTCTTTTGCTCTATCGATAGCAATTTGCTCTACAACATCTACGATTTCACAACCACCATAGTATCTTTTGCCTGGGTAACCTTCTGCATATTTGTTTGTTAATACAGAACCTTGAGCTTCCATTACCTGATCACTTACAAAGTTTTCAGAAGCGATAAGCTCTAATCCGTTGATTTGACGTTCTTTTTCCTGAGCAATTAAATCAAAAATCTTTTCGTCGCGTTGCATAAATAACGTTTTATAATTTTAAGATGTGCAAAATTAATCATAATCAACAAAAGGATACTTAAACATCCTTTAAATTTCACTTTTTTATTTGCGAGTTATTTACATTTTGTGAACAGTATGACCAAGCCAACTTCTAGTAGTTGGAGTTAAAAAAATGAATAGATATAGTATTATTAATTGTGGTTATTATGAAGTGATTTAAGAGCGATTGTGAAAAAACTATTTTTTTAAGATTTTGATGTTAAGTATTTGTTTCTGATTATCTCCATCTACATTCAATAAATAAACTCCAGCATCTAATTGTTCAATATTTAAATCAAATTTAGATAAGTCTTTCTTATGATAGTCAGCAACTCTTTTTCCCTTCATATCAAAAAAGCTTACATCAATTGATTTGTATTTATTAATTAAGTCGATTGATATAATTTTTTCAGTAGGATTTGGTAAAGCAAATGGAGTGTTCGGTTTTTGAGATTTTATATTTTGATTTTCTTCAATTTTAAGTAAAAGTACTTCACTAGGTTTCATAACAAATGAATTCTCTATTAAAGCACCATTAAATAAATTTGTTAAAAGTAAATTGGAATTGTTATTGAAATCTATTTTAACTGTTGACTTTCCTTTTCTTAAGTTTACAATGTTGATTAATGTATTATTTTCAGTATCTTTTGTAACTCGCCAAAAACAGCCTCGATTTATAAGAGTTTGATTTTCTGTTAAACTGACGGCGCTCTTACCGGATTTAACATTTACTTCATTTATTGCGGATAAACGAATTTCATTAATATCAGAGAGATTTAGGATTTTACCACCTTTTGATGTATTTAAAAGGTTTGATCTTTTTTTTCCGTATTCATTTTGACTTAAACTTTCAGAGTCAATAATGATTGTACCTCCCTTATTAAGATAGGTTTGTAAAGTTTCGAATTCAAGATCTGTTACAAATGGGGTTTTATATATAATAATTGTATCCCAATCAGTATTGTTTTGAGTTTTAATAATATTTGCAGTGGCAAAACCTAGAGGAATTCCATCAAAATTCATGTACTCATACAAATCAAATTGATCTCGCATATGACTTGTTTTATTTATAGCGGAAGTTTGAGAATAAAAAATTCTTATTGGCTTTCGTGCATTTCGGATACTATAAATCTCATTTCCAAATGCATTTAAATCGAACATTACATTTCCTACTTCATTAATTACAGCAGGCTGGTGTGTTAAACTACCAGGATAAAACGAATCATCATTTTTTCTCATAGAGCCATCTTCTTTTCGAGGCCAATACCAAATATTGCTAGCATTTTCTCCATACATAGCAGCTAACCACATACTAGCTCTTGTATATTCAGGGGTAAGGTAAATATCTCTATGTCTAACAGACGATAAATAATGCTGTTCTGAGTTAAAATTAAGTGATTTGGGTTTTACAGAAGAACCAAAATCAAAATACAGAGCCATTATATGCCAATCAAAATCATATCGATTTTCCCAATTTCTATTTTGGGGACCAAAAGGAAAAGTTTTTTGGGTTATCGTAGCATCGTTACCAACTATTTCTTGAAGGTTAATTAATGCCTCCATATCTAAACCAGCACTTTGAATATCTTCTGTAAAATATCTAGGAATAATCTTTATTTGTGTTTTTGCATCTGGATCAATATTTGTTATTTCATCATGTAAAAATGTAAACCATTCTGTAACTCTATTTTTATTAAATAGCATCCAATCATAGGCAGCAGGAGAACCGACCAGACTTTTAGAAAAAGGAATTTTAAATCCATAATTTTCATTTGCAATAGGTCCGTTTATTTCTTCGAAATTCTCGTAATAATTAGTAGTGTTTACTCCAAACCAATTCTTATTTAAATCAAATAAGCCTTGTGGTGAATTGCCATAGACTGTTTTTAAATATGCTACAAATTTTTGCATAGTAAAAAATGATACAGAGTGTTTATTGCAAAAAGGATCTATATCACAAGTATTTTGTTGGTTTATATTTCTTGGGACACCATTGTCAAAAGTATTTTCAGAAGTAGAGAAATGAGGTTCATTAGCTAATAAATACCCTAATCCATTTGATAATGTTGAATTATCTAACTTACCTACAATTGCTCCTAAAATATCTTTCCATACCTTTCTTGTATCAGGATTGTCTATATCATATGTTGTGAATGATCTTTGACCTGCATATATAGAAGTTTTATCATCTTTACGATTTTTGTATTTTTCTTTTAGAAATTCAGGAACCTGAGTGTGTCCTAAAAAAATGCGCCCTAAAGTTTTTTTGTTGCGTGCTTCAGGGATAGCAGTATTTAAAAAGAATGGAGTGATTTCTCCATTCTCATTACTTCGATTTGCAGAAACAAATAAATCAGCCATGTTTCCATGGTATTCAGTAAGTGATAGTTTTCCCTCTGGAGTTATAGCTTTTTCGGGCTTGAATGTGAAATCATGAACTAAAACTGGATGATCTATTCCGTTTCTCGTTTCAATTATTTGCTCTTGTCCATTAACATTTTTAATGAACACATTTTTCCAGTTTACAGGGAAAACATTTCTTCTTATTAAGGTGCCATTTTTTAAGTTGTCAATATTCGTTATAGCTCGATTTACTATTTCATAGATAGCTTCTCTTTGTATATCTGGGAGATCATTGGCAATAGCATCAAGGTTTCTTCCTTTGGCATCAGTTCTGTTATTTTGGTAAGTATATATCTTACTGAAGTTACTTTTGTTAATAGCAATATTATTTTCATCCCAATCAGAATAAAATAGACATACTTTTGCTGTTCTAAGGGTCATCTTTTCTTTTTCAACGACTAAGTTGTTACTTTCCGCATCCTCTATTTTTTGTTCTAAATTAGAGATAGCAGATAATGTTTTTTGTCTTAGAGATTGACTTGTTATAATATTAGAATAGAATGATAGGGATAAAATAATTAAATATTTTCTCATTGTTTTAAGTAGTTAGATGCGTATCTATCTGGTTATTTCGACTTCTAATAATAAGAAGGGGAAATGTTAAAAATAGAATATGGATTTATCAACGTCTTTTTAATCAAAATATTGTCGTGTATAATTATTGTGTATGTAATTACTCGATTAAACACAAAGTTTGATACAAGCCCTCCTTTATTTAACTACTATTTCGCTTATTCTTTAATATGCATTGTTAGCAACTGGCTTTCTTTATTGTTTAAAGATCCTTTCGCAATATTATCTACAATATTGTGGTGGATATTCCATTTCTGATAAATTTCCAATGCCCATTTTTTATTAAGTCTTTACAATCTGATCCGCTATTAGATTTTTCTTTAATATCGGTTGTCGTAATATTTCCTCTTTTAAGGGGCTCAGGCGGATACAGATATTCATCCTGTTTATGAGCCTTATATTTATTCAGGTAATTGCTGAGTTTCGGTGATAATTCATAAGTCCATTTTATCCCATATTCAAATATCAAATGAAGCCTTGACAAGTGAAAGTGATTATTCCATCTGCCGTGAATTTCAGGGTGCTGTAAAGTATGGGCATCCACAATAAGAAATCTATATATGTGATTTTCAGTATTGGAGAATTCAATTTCCAGAAATCTAATATTGAAAATTTCAAGGCATTCATGAATTCCTCTTTGGGTATTTGCCCCACAAAATTGACACTTTTCAATATCTATAAGTGTAACTCCATTCTTTTCTGCTAAATCAATATAGTCTTGCATTGTCACCCTTGCTTTTTGGGGCTAACGGTGAGTATGTGCATCGTAAGTGCAGAAGTTCAAGAAAATTAGGTTGGGCAGGAGCATATACCTTTTTGTTTATTGCTAATTTAAATATTATATGATAAATCAAAATTCTATGCGCGGATTAGCAAAAAAGCCCCACATTTCCCTTAAACAACCACACTTCGCATGATGTATATATAGTGTTAACACAAGTTATTTTTTATAATACTTAAGCCAATCAAAGAAGCAGATTAATTTGTAAAAAGAGTTCTTTTCATTTGTATTATTACTACCAAGTATAGAATAGTGTTCTTTTATTATTAGCTCTAAATCGTCAATACTATAAAATTCCCTGTTGATATAAGGAAAAACATTGAGAAATACTTTCCAACTATATTTTGAAATAAATTTAGTTAGGGAAAGCTTTTCTTTTTCGACTTCCTGCTTTTTTTTCTTGTAAGTACTTATTTTTGGTTCATAAAAGTCTATTTCCTTTGAATCCTCAAAATGCTTTATAATTCTGGCATCTGTTACTCCTGTTATAAGATCACCATTTATTTTACCTGTTTCACTTAAATATTTGAAGAAAGGGAAGTACTTAGTTGTTTTCACTAATTCAGATGTTGTTTCTGAAATAACTTTTTCTGAATCAAGCTGTTTATTATTTAATAGGTTTTCTATCAAATCTTTTCTTCCAATTCTTTTGTATCCTGCTCCAGCTACCTTGTTTATTGCTCCAACTCCAAAAACAACTTCTAGATTCTCTATGTTTTCTGTGTCTGAATCAATATTTTGAACATATAATTTTGATTGCCTGTCACTATCAATAACTAAATCATAAACATGTTCTTTTAATTGTCTTAGCATTCTAGCAGGGAACTTTCTTTCAATTTGAGAAAGAGCTTTAAAAGATGAAATAAAGTTTGGAACAATGATTGATTTGACAGGAATTCTTATTTGATTAACAGATATTGTTTCGTTAATAAACTGGGCTTCATCGACATCAGGATTCCATTGAATAAAAATCAATCTATCTTGTAGTTTTTTAATATTTTCTGAAGTTAAACAGGAAGATATCGAATCAATTATACTTAAGATATTTTCATCTTGAAGAGAGTACCCCAAAAAAACAACAGGATGCTCTGTAAATATTGTAAGTAATTTTGCCGCCAAATAAGGGTTTCTTTCATTGAAACTATCATAATCTCGTTCTGTGAGAATCAAAGAGTTTGGTTGTGAACTACATCCATGAATTTTATATATTTCACCTATTCCTTGCGGAGAAGAAAATATAAGTTCGTTTTGTCCAACATATGTTTTAAAATCTTTGAAAATTGATTCTAAAAAATTATCCCAATTAGTAGTTATAACACCATCAATAACTATTTTTTTAAAGAGCTTTATTTCTTCGAGTAAAGCATCGTCTTTAGTTAGATTACTGATGCATCCTTTTATATAGTGTGAAATCTCTATTTTTAGAGAAGAATCTCGATCTAAGCATTCTGATCTATACTTTTTTCGGCTCTTCTCAAATATTTCTTGATTCCACCATTCATCATGAAATTTAAGAGCTAGTTCAGAAGCTAATTTAGGTAAGTTTTGCTCAGCTGTGGATAATAAATATTGAAAATCAATATTGATTAAATCTGCGAATTTTTTCAATAATCCTGTCCAATCTTCAATATTTAAATACCTTCTAGATATTCCTGAACCCACAAAAATAAAGGGAGCTCGTTTAAAATTCCCTACATAATCTTTAATAGTAGTAATTTCCTTCATTAATATGTTTGCTCATAGATGAATCGTGAATATAATAAATTGTTTTTGAGTAGAATATATATACGAAGGCTATTTTCAATTTTACTAATCAAAGAATATAAATAATTCCCGTTCGAAATCTAGATTGTAGAAAAAACTTTTAACCCAAATTTTCTAAATATTCAGAAACATTTTTTTCAATACGTTTTTCAATATTAGAAACATCAGCTTTCACAAAAACTTCACCAGTAATTTTTTCGTAAAGCTCAATATACCTTTCAGATACAGAATTAATATATTCTTCATTCATTTCAGGAATTATGTCACCTTCTTTTCCTTGAAAATCATTAGCGATTAACCATTGACGGACGAATTCTTTAGAAAGTTGGCGTTGTGGTTCTCCTTTTTCTTGGCGTTCTGCATATCCACCGGCATAAAAGTACCTAGAAGAATCTGGAGTGTGGATTTCGTCGATTAAAACAATTTTACCGTCTTTAGTTTTACCAAATTCGTATTTCGTATCTACTAAAATTAGTCCTTGCTTAGCTGCAATTTCAGTACCTCTTTGGAATAGGGCATGAGTGTATTTTTCTAAAACAATATAATCTTCCTCGCTAACAATTCCTTGAGCTAGAATTTCTTCTCTAGAAATATCTTCATCATGTTCTCCATT
>CALFUO010000086.1 GCA_937929895.1 uncultured Aquimarina sp. | reverse complement strand
AGATAAACCTTCGTGAGTGATCTCTACTCCCTTAGGATTTCCTGTAGAACCAGATGTATATATAATAAACGCTACATCTTATTTTCTAAGAGTAATATTTCTATTCGTGTAATTATTATCGTTTGAATTAGAAAAAATATCTGTAGTGATATCTAATACTTCGATATTAATATGTTCCGAAATATTCGATCCAATAAGAAGTTTAGATTGACTATTTTTTAAAATATACTCGACCCTTTCTTTTGGAAAATTATAAGGAATCGGAATATATATTGCCCCTGTCTTTAACACTGCTAAAATACTTACCACAAATTCAGGAGAACGCTTTAACCAAATGGCTACTCCGTCTTGATATGTAATATTTTCTTGTTGTAACACTTTTGCCAATTGGTTGGCTCTAGAATTCAATTCTTTATAAGTCCATCGTTGCTCTGCGAAAATTAAGGCTATAGCGTCAGGAGTAATTGCTACTTGTTTTTCGAAAATCGAAACTATGCTTAGTGCAGCATCTATAGAATATGACGTTGTATTCAATGCGTTTAAAAGTCGGTTTTCCGAAGGTGTTATCAATTGTTGTTTGTCTACTTCTACTTCAAAATTTTCAATAAACGCATCTATAATTTTTAAAAAATGCTGAGGTATATTTTTTTGTTTTTCTTCATTAAAAATAGACGTATTAAAATCGAAATAAAACTGTATCTCTCCAGAGTTATCTAAATCATGAACGTGCAATCGCAAATGGTGAGCAGCATCGTGATGATCGGTATGCACCCATTCTGTTATAGAACGTAAACCCGCAAAATTTTTATTTTTAGTATGAATGTAATTGTAAAACACATTGAAATTTCGATTCAACGCTGCAGAAGAAGCTCCTGCAACTCCATATCGTAAAAGCGTATTAGTTTCTATTTGAACTTTCTTGTATAAGGACAAAAAAGTTTCCTCTTCTTCGAGATGCAGTACCATCGGAAATACTTCGACCAAGTATCCCAACATATTCTGAAACTTTCGATTTGTACGATTATGCACAGAGGTACCAATTGTAATTAGATTTTCAGTAGCACTACGTTTTATTAAAGTATAAAGTGCTGTTAGAAAAATATTATAAAGCGTAAGATCTTGGGTAAATGAACGTAAGGAAGTCTGCTGAGCGAGTTCTCTTATTTTTTCTGAACGCTCTTTGCCTAATGTAATTGAGGTTCTAACCGCCATAGTACTATTGCTTTTTGCTCTAGTACCGTAAAGAGGTGCTGGCTTTGTGGTTAGTGCTGCTTTGTTATCCCAATATTGGCGTATTTCTTGAAACTTTTCTTTTCCCCGTGATTCTTTCTCGAAAGCTACATATGCTGTAAATGGGTATGTGGTAACATTAATTTCTTTTTGCTCTAGTAGTTGCTGATAAATGTGACTGAGCTTATCGAATAGTACTGTATTACTCCAAGCATCTACAATAAGGTGGTGCGCACAGAAATACCATATAAACTCTTGATCCGAAAGTTGAATTAACGTCGAATCAAAAACTTTTTCTTCTAAATTAAATAATTGTTGTTTTTGTTGTTCTTCCCAGTTTTTATATTCTAAAAATGGATTTTCGTACGATGAAACATCTAAAAAAGTGGATTCAAAATCTAACGAACTATCGTAGCATTGGGTGGGTATATTATCGATAATCTTAAATGTAGACTTCAATTCGGGAATCGCATCGACCAAAATAGACATACTTTTAACAAACAACGCTATATCTATATCTCCTTGAATACGGTAAGTCATTACCATATTATACAGCGGGCTATTAGGAGCCATTTGCTGACCAATCCAAAGTAAAGATTGACTTTGTGTTAAGGGATGAGATGTTTTCGTAATTTGTTCCACTCTTTTTTTGTAATTATTTCGTTTTTATAAAATCGACAATATGCCCAACTGTCATAAAGTTTTCTATTAACATTTCTTCGGGTTTCACTTTAATTTCGAATTGGTCTTCTATAAAAGCTATCAATTTTACCATCCCCATAGAATCTACGATACCTCCTCCAAGCAAATCGTCGGAAGCATCGAGACCTTCTTCTATTTTCTCGAATACTAATTCGTTTTCAATATGTTGTAATATTTTTTCTTTCATTAATTAAAAGATCATTTTTTTGATTTGTTTACGGCTTATTTTCCCAGAAGTTGTCCTAGGTAAAGATTTCAAAATTCGAATTTCGCTGGGTACTGCATATGTTGGCAAAAATTGCTTACACAGCTGCTCTATAGCTTTCTTATTCATTTCTTTTGAAAGCGTTATATAGGCTAAAATTCTTTTTTCATTCTCTTTACCCGTAATAATGGCTGCAGCTTCTTCTATATTTTGATGTTTAGTTAAAATAGCTTCTATTTCACCCAGGTCAACTCTATACCCCCTAATTTTCACTATGGTATCTTTCCTCCCTGCAAATACCAACTCTTTGTCTTGATTTTGATATGCTAAATCTCCTGTTTTGTAAAAAACATTTTGATCTTTATCTATGTATAACGAATTATTAGTAAGCTCCTCGTTATTCCAATACCCTTTCATCATCGTAATCGTTTGGACTACCAGCTCTCCTATTTCTCCTACTGCTACTTCTATATTATTGGAAGTTAAAATCTTGAATGTAGTATTGCTCCAAACGCTTCCAATAGGCAAAGGGTCTTTAATGTTCGAAGTATTTACATGATAATACGTGCACTGATTTACTTCTGCAGGGCCATAAACATTACAGAATTGTACATTAGGTAAGTAATCTACAAGTTTCTTTAAATATTTGTCTATAAAGACTTCTCCTCCAAATTTAATCCACCTCAATGCACTAAAATCTCTTTCTGCAATATTCCCTTTTTCTAATAATTGGATTAATGCTAACGGCACCGAATACCAAATTGATATTTTTTCTGCTTCTATAAGTTGAGATAAACTTAAAGGAAATTGGGTATGCGCATCAGAAATCATAATCGTACATGCACCTGCTAATGGGCTCGAAAAATATCCAAAAGTAGCAATATCAAAATGTAGCGGAGCAAAATTGGCAACTCGATCCTGATCTGTTACTTGGTATAAGTCTACAGATTGTTTGGCATAATTTAAACCACTAAAATGTGTGTGCATTATCCCTTTGGGATTCCCTGTAGAACCAGAAGTGTACATAATGTAAGCTAAATCACTAGGATCTATTTCTACATCGATATTGACATCTTCGATATTTGTATCAAAAATAACATCCCACGCTATTTGTTTTATTGGCAATTTTTTTTTGACACCAACAATTAAATCTACAGAACACTTTTTATCTATTAATCGTATTAGCTTTTTATATTGTAAAGGGCTAGATAACAATAATTTTATATTACAATCTTTTAATAAAAACAGTGTTCTTTCTGTTGGTGCTGTAGGGTCTAAAGGGACAAAAACACCTCCTGCTTTCAATATAGCATGGACACTGATAAAAGATTCTAGATTTCTCTCCATGTATATCCCTATACAATCTCCTTTCTGTAAACCATTTTCTAAAAGAACATGTACTAATTGGTTTACCTTATACCTTGCTTCTTTAAAAGTGATAGCCGTATTTAGATACTTAAATGCTTCTTTTTGGGAAAATCTTTGTGCAGAATAATCAATAATATTAGCTAAAGTGCTCACCATAAGTTATTTATAATTCTAATAAGTTAGCAATAATGTTACGCTGGATATCAGATGTCCCTGCATAAATTAGACCTCCAATAGCATCTCTAAGATTTCTTTCTACTTCGTTTTCAGAAACATAACCATAACCTCCATGATTTCGAATGCTATCTATACTAGAATGCACAAAGCTTTCACTAAGATGAAGCTTTAGCATAGCAGCTTCTAACATGGCTGATTCTCCAGAGGATTTTAACCATGCAACTTTATATAATAGTAATCTAGAAGTTTCTAAACGTAATTTCATATCTGCTATTCGATTAGATACAGATTGAAATTTTCCTATGGACTGATCAAATTGTTTACGTTGTTTGGCATAAGCAATAGATTCTTCTAATTGGCGTTCCATCGCTCCTAATTGACTCGCTAGAATACAGCATCGATCGTACTCTAAAGATGCTATTGTAATTCCTAATCCTGCACCTTCGTTTCCTAATCGATTTTCTTCGGGCACGAAACAATCTTTAAAAATCAGCTCTCCGAAAGGCACTGTTCTCATTCCCATTTTAGGAATGTTTTCAGTAGACTCAAATCCTTTATACTCTTTTTCGACTATAAAACCACTAATTCCCCATTTACCTACGTCAGGGTTCGTAACGGCAAAAACCAATGCTATGTCTGCAATAGGTCCCAATGTGATATATCTTTTTTTACCATTTAGTAAATATCCTCCATCTACCTTTTCTGCTTTTAGTTGCATACCTCCGAAGACATCAGAACCGGCTTTTTCTTCGGTAAGCCCATGACTAGCGATAAGGCTACCTTTAGCCATTGGGGTTAAATATTTCTTTTTCTGAAAATCGCTACCAAATACTGAAATAGGTTGTTGTACCGTCCACATTTGTGCATTTAAGGCAAAAGCCAACCCATTGTCTTTACAGCCATAACCCAAGGCTTCCATAGCCAGAGTAGCGGTTAATAAATCGATATCTTTTTCGCCCCCTCCATAGTTAATTGTTGAAGCCAACCCTTGAATACCAAACGTTGCACATTTTACCCAATTTTCCTTCGAGAAAAGACTTTTTTGGTCTCTTTCAACTATATTCGAATCGTTTAAATGCTGTTGTGCAAATTTGACGACTTTATCTTTGTATGCCAGTTGTTCTTTTGTCCAAGAAAAATCCATATTTCTTTTTTTTAAATTGAAATAGAATTCAACATAAAATTATAAGGGCTTTTGGCATCTTCAGAAATATTTTCCAAAGCAATTTCTTCACCTAAATTGTATTTCTTCGCCAATTCGAAAAATAAATTAACTACAATTTGATCTTCTAAAGCCCAACCTGTAGAATCGAAAACTGTTGTTTTCAACTGGTTACCAATATAATTATTTGAATTTTTGACTAACGATATAATATCTGGACCGATTTCACTGTCCTCTAATTGTTGACATTCACCTTCTTTTTTTGCCTGCTCTAGAAAATCGGGGCATACAATACTGTTTTTTAATAACGATAATGGAAGTTCTGTTTTTCCTGGAAAATCCGAACCAACAGCATTGATATGTAAATGAGGTAAGGGCTTAATATTATCGAATAAAGGACCTTCGTTAATATCTATAGAAGTTGCCGTACATACGATATCACTAGTGCTAATTATTTCTTGTATTGAAGAGCGTATTATAACAACTTCTATACCCAACATAGCACTTCTTTCTACAAACGAATCAATCGTGTTGGTGTCTATATCGTAAATAAGTACTTTTTGAATTGGTGCAACTCTCGAAATTGCATGTAATTGTGTAACTGCCTGTGCTCCACAACCAATTAATCCTAAAGTCGAACTATCTGATTTTGCTAAAATTTTTGTGACAATAGCAGAAGCTGCTCCCGTTCTTAAAGATGTTAATAGTACACCATCTGCAACTCCCTTTAAATGCCCTGTAGCTGTACAATAAGAAGAAATCGTCGATAAAATCGTAGGTAAATTATATAATTGAGGGTTTTTCGGATGATAGCCTACAACCTTAATTGCTACCTCCTTCTCTTTTACATGGGCTGGCATCATTTCGATCAACCCTGGATTTCGTGTTTCGTAATTAAATCCAAAACGAGTAGGAACCTCTACGAGATCCGAATTATATTTTTTGATAGCAGCTGTAGTGTAATCGATCAGTGTATCCATAATATTATTCAATCCAAAAGTTTGAACAATTTGATTGACACAATTACTCGATAATACAAGTGTTTTTGCTTTTTCCATACCCAATGATCGGATTATATATTATCTGTTCTGCCCGTTAAACGAACTAATAAGTAAAATTTATAACGAATAATTGTTTGTATTACTATTACATATAAAAAAGCTATTTTAAACTTTTTTCAATCGGCTCTAAAATGTTCTTTTTGGCTTTATTTTTTATTTCTAAATGCTAGGCTATGTAAAGAAAAAAGGCTTCAACCAAAAAAGTTTAAATTACTTCTATACATTATCGTTTCTCGATACAAATAAAATATCGAGATGAGGGTTTTTAAATCTTTTCATTCTGAAACTGAAAAAAAAGACTTAAAAAGGAAAAAAATATCTATAAAAACTCTTCTTAATTCACTATTTCTTATTGAATAACAATAGGTTACAACAAAAATCAATTATCTTGAAACAAAAGTGAGAGACATATAACTGATAAACACTTTTATTAAAATGGATTTCAAAACTTGTACAATTTGTTGATAATAGTTTCGTATAAATAGACTGGATTATTTTTCCGTAGTCCAAGGCCACAAAATCAAGTATATACTTAGCTACGATTGCTTTTTTTAACGCAAGAATAGTAAAAAAGAAACGGCATATATACGAAATTATTGTTGGTAATTGTATTAGAGAATCTCACCAAAATATGGGGTTAAAAATTGATCTCACAAATTATTCAACTTCATTTTTAAATTATAATTTTCCTGTTTAGGCTTTTAATTTTTGTATTCTTTCTATTCGGTATTAAGTTCACATGATTGAGAGATACGAGTAAACATTTAAAAAAGGTCCAACTTCCATGAAAAGTTATTTTTCTGTTTTTTTAAATAAGGATGTAATAACTGAGCTTTATCAATTAGGGAAAAAGTTATTAGACTATACAGTTATTCTTGTTATTTACATAGTTGGTAAAAAGTTATTGTTTCGTCTAGGGTCAGTTACTATAAGTGATTATAACAATTCTCTACTATTTTTCGAAAGTTTATCTAAGATCCAATCTATTAAATATCTTGCCATATTTAGTATTTTAATTTTTGGAGCAGTATTGTTTCGAAAAAAAATAACATTAAGTTGGAAACACATAGATCGTGGGTATTTAGTGCGAAATTTCGTTTTGCTTTTAACCGCTATTCTCGTATGGATCAACACAACGCAAGATCACAATTTTTACTTTGACAAAAGTTATATCATAGACAGATTATTGCTTATTGTTTGCCTATGTTGTGTCTTTTGGAAACCTTTTTTTCTAATCCCATTTCTCTTCATTCTTTTTCCTTTACTTGGTCAAGTCGAAGTTTTAGATGGGTTTACAGCTTCGCTTTATGCTATGCCCGTCGACCTTATAATACTGTTTCTCTGTATTTTTTATTACGATGTATTTACTAAGAAAATAACTTTTAAAGATTATGTTTTTTTATTTCTTTGCTATGTAGCATCGAATTATGTGATATCAGGTGTTGGCAAACTTTTACTAGAAGGTTGGCTTTTCAACAATCATGTTACTTATCTAATACCCAATTCTTTTTCCAATGGGTGGTGGCAATTTCTAACAACAGTATCCTTACACGAGCTCTTTTTAAAACTCGATGACTTTAGTGTATTCTTTACCTTATTTACGGTTTTTATCGAATGTGGTTTTTTATTTGTTTTTAGTCATAGAAAAGCCTTTCGTATTTTTTTTATCGGTGCTCTTGTAATGCATTTCGGTATTTTTATATTCTCGGGTATTCTATTTTGGATATGGATGCTTGTCTTATTAGGAATGTTCTTTTTAATTAGAAAAGGATCGTATGACAATCGATCTTTTTTTAACCTAAAAAACTTCACCTTATCGCTAATTATTATTATCACTGGTAAATGGTGGATTGCTCCTTACTCTAAGGTTTGGTTTGACTCTCCTATCAACTATACGTATAGATTTAAAGCAACTCTAGATAATAACGAGTCTGTGTATCTACCTCCAGATTTCTTTTCTCCGTATGATCTACAATTTTCTTTTGGCGATTTCAAGTTTCTAAACCCATCTCCTGTATTGAGTATTACTTGGGGGGTTCATAATTCTAGTAAAATTCATTCGTATTTCCTGGAAACTAGGACATCCCAAGAAATTTTACAATTCGAAACTACACAAGGAGTAAAGTATGTAGATTCTCGAAAAACAAAAAAGTTACATCAATTTATAGAACAATATGTTCGTAATTGGAATAAGTGTGATTTGGAAAGTAGAAAAAAAAGTCTTGCTTTAAAATATCCTAGATTGATCTGGACTTTCCCTCAAAAAAATGATCTCGACTTCAATCATAAAATCAAGACTATCGAAATAGAAGAGTTAATGACATATTTCTCTAAAGAAAGAGGGTACGAAATCATTCGTTTAAATAAACTATCACGCGTTGAAATTCCTTTTTAAACATGATATTTCATGTTAGAGGAATTCGAATGGTATAAACCAATAAATAAAATTTAATTTGCTTTAAGCGTATAATTTCAAATACTTATGATGACAAAATTATCTCGGGTTATAACAATGTTACTCTTTTTGGTAACTACCCTTGCATTTGCACATTTCCCTAATCAAAGTTACATTTTTATAAGTGTTTACGAAGATGGTACTATAGAAGGGCGTTTTGAAATAAATGTAAGGGAGGTAAATAAGCTTTTAAACACAAATCTAAAGGATAATATTAGTCCTCAGCAAATAGCCCCCCATATTGACAACATCAAAGAGTATATTCTAAATCATACTTCTTTTAACTCTGAATTCGGAGAGCATCGAATAGAGTTAGGGGATAGTGGCCTTTTTCCTGTTGCCCAGGGAACCATGGTTCAATTTTATTTTAGACTTGCTGACATGAAAGAATTACCCAACAAATTGGATGTATTCTACAATTGTATATTCGATAAAGATGACACACATCGAGGGTATCTTGTTACCGAATATAGTTGGGGAGAAGGTGTTATTAACGAAGAGACAAATATTTCTTTAAGCTTTACAAAGGACATAACCTCTGGCACTTTAGATTTTACGAATATTTCGGTTTGGAATGGTGTTATCGCTATGATAAAACAAGGTATTTGGCATATCTGGATAGGATTAGACCATATTTTATTTTTATTAGCCTTAATTCTCCCTGCGGTTGTACTTAGAAAACGAGATTCCGAGAAAACAAAAATATTCGACCAATACACTGCGGTCGAAAAATTTAAACCTGCATTCTTTTTCATTTTACGTATCGTAACTTTCTTTACTATAGCACATACAATTACATTGTCCCTTGCTTCCCTTAAAATTGTTACTCTACCTTCGTCACTAGTAGAGTCTATAATTGCTTTTTCGATAGGATTAGCTGCTTTTCACAATATTATCCCTATTCTAAAAGGCAAAGACTGGTTAATTGCTTTTGTTTTTGGATTATTTCATGGATTTGGTTTTGCTAGTGTCTTGGCAGATTTAGGACTACATAACAGTTCGCTAGTGTACTCTCTATTAGGCTTCAATATTGGTGTAGAAATTGGGCAACTTGTTATCCTTATGATGATCTTCCCTTTATTATTCCTAATTAGAAAACGTAAAGTATACCCCCGAATTATTGTTTTTGGCTCAGTACTTCTAATTGTTATATCTGCATATTGGATGATAGAAAGACTGTTTGGTCTAGAATTCGGAATAGAGCAATCGATAAAAACTTTTGTATACCAACTGTTTGTAGCACTAGGGTTGAAATAATTATTAACAGAGACTCTTATCGTTATGGAAAACAAAAAAGATTCATTACTGTCTAGGTGGAAAAGTCAAAACAAAAAAAATGATGTTTCTAAAACTGGTTTTGAAATTCTTCAAGTACCTGATGATGCTTCTATACCCTTATCTAACGAACAAAGACGCTTGTGGTTTTTACAACAACTGAACCCCAATAGTTCGTTTTATAATTATGCCGAAGTATTTCGCATCAAGGGCAATCTAAAAATCGATTTATTAGAACAAAGTATTCGATACATCGAAAATAATCATGATATTTTAAAATCTTGTATAAAGGTTATAAATGGTACTCCGATTTCGAAAACCAAAGCGGAGTGCTTATCTAAGTTCTTGTATCATGATTTCAGTACTATTGATGTACAACATGCTTTACAAAAAGCGAATCAATCCATTCGCGAGCATTCTAGAACCGTTTTCGATCTCTCGAAAGGAGGATTATTTCGATCTATTGTAATTAAAATAAAGGAAAACGAATTCCTTTTTTCTGTAGTTTTTCATCATATTATTATTGACGAATGGTCAATGCGCATTTTTAGAAAAGCACTTATTGATCATTACAATGTGCTATGTAAAGCTTTACAACCTGAAATTCTAAAACCAAAAATTCAATATAAAGATTATGCGTATTGGCAACAAAATAAAGCTTTAAACACAAATCATTTAAACTATTGGAAAGCACAGTTATCGGGAGTGATCCCTGTCTTAAATTTGCCTTTGGACTATCATAGAAAAAGTCACCCTTCGTATAACGGGACATTTCATACTCAAGAATACAACAAAAAGTTATCCGAACGTTTTTTTGAATTCTGTAAAACTATCGAAGCCACTCCATATGTAGTAACACTAAGTCTTTATTATACATTATTACAAAAATATTGTAATCAAGAAGACATACTTATAGGAACCTCTATCACAAAAAGAAATCACAAAAAATTAGAACAATTAATAGGTTTCTTTAACGATACTTTGGTGTTAAGAACCAAAGTAAAAAGCGAGTTATCGTTTGTAAATCTTGTCAAAAAAGTAAAACAAACGACTTTAGATGCTTTTTCGCACGATGATATTTCTTTCGATAAGATAGTTAAGAATTTAAACCCCGAAAGGTCACTAAGCATTCATCCATTTTTCCAGGTGATGTTTTTGTTTCATAATGACCATGAAATCATTAGCGACGATAGTGAAATTGAAATTTCACATGAAATTTATGACAACGGCAATGCCAAATTCGACCTCACATTACAGTTTACAAATAACAATGGTCACTTAAGTTCTCTTCTAGTTTACAATACCGATTTATTTCGAAAAGAAACTATAGAACAAATGCATATGCATTTTAAATTACTTCTTGAAAAAGTTATCGAAAACCCTAATGTAAGGTTAGAAAATTTAGTAATTGCGACAGAAAATGAACAAAAGATTTTTGTTGATATCGAAAATCCATCTAGCCCAATTCACCCGACGTATAACGGAATTCACGAATACATTGTACACCGAGCTTCTGTTTCGGGGGACACCGTTGCTATTATTTATAAAGATCAGAAAATAACATACTCAGCATTAAATACAGAAGCTAATAAAGTAGCCTCTAAATTAATACAAGGTGGTATTCAACCTAACGATATTGTAGCACTTAGTATAGAGCGCTCTCCTAAAGTCATTGTCGGATTGTTAGGAATTTTAAAAGCAGGAGCAGCATATTTACCCCTCGACCCTAAATACCCTCTAAATCGAACCAATTATATCTTAGAACATTCTAATGCTAAAGCATTATTAACAGAAAAACACTTATTAGAATCGGATTATAGTGCGTTTTCTATTTCTTCTTACAGTATCGAAGATATTCTTCAGAACGAAAATACAATAGATCTTAATCAATTACCTGTAGTTGAATCTGAGAATTTGGCCTATGTAATCTATACCTCTGGTAGTACAGGTAAACCTAAAGGAGTAGCCATTTCGCACAAAAACATCGTAAACTCGACTCTTGCTAGATCTGTTTTTTATCAAAAAGATCCTGCTGTTTTTTTACTGATGTCTTCATTTTCATTTGACAGCTCTAAAGCTGGCTTATTTTGGACCTTATGTAATGGTGGAAGCTTAGTGATTTCGGAAGATAAGTTAGAACAGGATGTATACAAGCTTACAAATACTATCAAAGAACACAAAGTAAGTCATACACTAGTGTTACCTTCTCTTTACAATGCGATTCTTAGTGATGCAGCTGTAGATACGCTTAACACTTTGCAAACTATAATTGTTGCCGGAGAAGCTTGTAGTACTTCGTTAGTAGCACTTCATTTTAATAAAATCCCACAAACAGAACTCTATAATGAATATGGTCCGACCGAGGGTACAGTTTGGTCTATTGCGCATAAAATTGAAAAAGAAGATGTTAAAAAACAAACGATCCCAATCGGAAAACCCGTTGCAAATACCGCTATTTATGTTTTAAATGATTCCTTAAATCGAGTGCCTTACGGCACCCAAGGAGAATTGTATATCGGAGGGAAAAATATAGCCATCGGTTACCTAAACGAAGTCGATAAAACGGAAGATTCTTTTATAACAAACCCTTTTAAACCCAATCAAAAAATATATAAAACAGGAGATTTAGTCAAATATAATCGCGATGGGACTATTCAGTTTTTAGGCCGAAAAGACCAACAAGTAAAAGTCCGAGGCTACCGCATTGAATTAGATGAAATAGCACAACAAATGTATTCGGATTCAAACATAAAAACAGCGATTGTAACTATCGAAAACGAACAAACTGAAACAGATTGGAATACGTTGATAGACGAAAACCATATAAAATTAATGGAAATAATGAATGATTCTTTTGATACCGATGAAATAGAACAACTTCTTACCTCTGTAGAAGGGCTAGATGATCGAGAAATCGAGGTAGTATTAAAAGGTCTATAACAAAAACGAACATGCGAAGAGTAAGAAGAGCTGACGGTTTCGAAGTAAACCTAAATATAACCAAGGAAGATTTTATTAACCCTCCAAGAGAGCTTCAGAGATCGACTGTTATAAATCGTGCTTTAAAAGAATTTATAGCAGATATAAATGCTATTAACGAGCAAACGAAATATTTTGTTTCAGGAGAAATCGACACCGAAGTAAGAGAGATTAATGATAGAACGAATACTAAATTATCTGACGAAGAAATCATGGAAGATTGGCAAATTCCATTGATGCAAAAAATGGCAGATGTTATTTGCGAAACAAAAGGAGCTATTCTCGAAATTGGTTTTGGCAGAGGGGTTTCGGCAGATATGATACAAAATCACAATGTAAAATCACATACTATTATAGAGTGTAACGACGAAGTAATTACCAACTATTTTCAAAAATGGAAAACGCAATATACTACTAGTGAAATTCGTATTGTAAAGGGGTTATGGCAAAACGTAATTGATGACCTACCTTGCTTCGATGGTATCTTTTTTCATACTTACCCTCTAAACCAAGAAGAGTATATGAAATATGTAAATGAAAGTATCACTTTTGCCGAGCATTTTTTTTCCTATAGCATCTAAACATTTAAATAAAGGTGGTGCATTTACTTATTTTTCGAATGAAATAGATTCTCTAAGTAGAGAGCATCAACGTTTATTATTAAATCATTTTTCTTCATTTAGTGTCCAAAAAATCAACCTTAATATGCCCGAGGATGTAAAAGATTTGTGGTGGGCTAATTCTATGGTTGTTGTAAAGGCTATCAAATAATGAAACATAGCATAGCAAATAGAATAGAAAGGCTTTCTCCGAAGGCGAGGCAATTATTACTAGAGAAAGCAAAAATTGCTTTAAAAACAAAACCGTCTCTAAAACTAAATGAAAGAACACAAATAATAGCCTATGTAGAAGGATATAACAGTATAAATACTTCGACTTTTAAAGAAAATCTTCGAAAAAAGCTACCCGATTACATGGTGCCAAATACGATTATTGCTGTAGAAACAATGCCACTTCTACCCAATGGCAAAATTGATCGAAAAACTCTTCTTAACAAAAGAAAAGAAAAATCTCACTCCGTAAGTAATAACCTTAGAACCGATCGGTATCGAACCCCAAATACCACCGAAAAAATATTGATTACTATTTGGGAAGAAGTATTAGGCTTTTCCCCTATTAAGAATTCGGATAACTTTTTCGAAATAGGCGGAGATTCTATTTTAAGTATTCAAATAAATACTAAAGCTCGTAAAAAAGGAATCCCATTACCTCCAAACGCTGTTTTCGAATATCAGACTATTACAGAATTGGCATCTCTGGTAAAATCAGAACAAGATATTGTATCGAATTCTAAAACGAATAATAATCCGACTCAAAAAAAATTGATTGCAATCTGGGAAAAAGTACTTGGGTTTTCGCCAATACACATCGATGATAATTTTTTCGAAATTGGTGGTGACTCTATTCTTAGCATTCAAATAAATACCGAAGCCCGAAAACAAGGCTTAGAATTAGTACCTAATGCAATTTTCGAACATCAAACTATCGAGAAACTATCCCTTGCTATCGAAAGTGCAACTCCTAAAAATTGGAAGTATATAGTCCCGATTAAAAAAACAGGAAGTAAATCTCCCATATTTTGTATTCATGCAGGTGGAGGGCATGCTTTTACTTATCAAAATCTTGCAAAAAAAATTGATGCTGATATTCCAGTTTTTGCACTTCAATCTTCGGTAATTTTTAATAAAGAGAAAATGCCTAAGAGCATCGAGCAAATGTCACAAGACTATGCTAACGAAATTATTAAAGCTCAACCATACGGAAACATCAATATCGTTGTATACTGCTTTAGCACTTGTATTGGCCTCGAAATTGCTAGTTATTTAAAAGCAAAAAATAGAACTGTAAATATTATCGTAGCAGATACTATTGCCGAACACCGATTACTTTTCGATAGATCGAGATTTTCACTTCGGGTATCTTCTTTTCTGAAACGCTTTTTTCATAACCCAATAGGTGCAATAAAGGTTATGATAGGGACTCGAGTTTTTTACTACTTTAAACCTCTGATAACTAAAGTTTATGGCTCTAAGGAAGAAAAAAATGCCGTAGATATTATGTTTTACTTAGAAAAGTTACTGAAACAATATCATTGGGGTACCAAAGTCGATTTAATTTCTTTGATAGTCACGAAGAAAAATGATAAAAAGTACAATGAATCTATTTCGTCTTCTTGGGAAAAAATGATTGTTAATAATGCTAAAATTCCGTCTATAGAAATTGAAGCAAACCATATAACTATGTTCGATCTCCCCGATGTATTGCAAACAGCAAAAGCTATAGAAAAGTGTATAATTTAGCATTGCAAATGAATCGTAAAAGTACATCTAGCCCACTTACATTAAATAGCCAAGAAGTACATATTTGGAACGTGTATATTCCTCAACAATTAGATCGATTAGATGTATATTGGCATATTCTAAGTACAGATGAACAAGAAAAAGCCCAACGGTTTCGGTTTCAAAAAGACAAAAATTGTAGCATTATTGCTAGAGCGATTTTAAGAGAATTATTAGCAGAGTATTTAGAAATCGATTCAAAAAAAATTGAATTTAAATATACTGAAAAGGGGAAACCCTATCTAACACTCCCTAAAAATATCTATTTTAATATTTCACATTCCAAAGATTGTATTGCACTTGCTTTTTCTAAAACTCCTATTTTAGGTGTAGATATAGAATATACCGAACACCCTATCGAGGTGCTCTCTGTTGCTTCTTCTTTTTTTTCTGAAACAGAAAATCAAATACTGAAAAATTTACCCCTAGAGCAACACCAAAAAGCATTTTATACCTGTTGGACTCGTAAAGAAGCCTTTATTAAAGCAACAGGAGATGGTTTATCTTTCCCTTTAAAGGAATTCAGTGTTAGTTTTCAGAAAAATACTTATCCCCAATTACTAGAAACACTTTGGGATATTAACGAAAAAAAACGATGGACTTTAGAAGCGTTTATTCCTTTTAAAAATTATATCGGAGCTATAGCAATACGAAACAATAATAGGGCTCTTGCTATTAAATATTTCACAAAAAACTAAGTTATACCATTTCCTATATGAATTTGCCGAATTAAAACGAATCCATTTACTGCAAAGACAGAAAAAGCTTTTTTTAAAAAATATTTGATCAAATTATCATTGGCTATTTTATTAAATTTAATTTTGCTGAATGATATTGAACCAGAATGAAAAGAAGCAATACCATCGTCACTTAATTCTAAATCAAATTGGTGAAGAAGGTCAATTAAAATTAAAACAAGCTAAAGTCCTTGTTATTGGTGCAGGTGGGTTAGGTTGCCCAGTATTACAATATTTGACTGCTGCTGGTGTTGGTACGATTGGTATTATCGATGGAGACACTGTGGACCAATCTAATTTACAACGTCAAATTTTATATACTATCGATGATGTAGGGAAATCTAAGGCACAAACTGCCGCAGATCGACTTTCGAAATTGAATCCTTTCGTAAATTTCAACATATATAGCACTTATCTGTCTAAAAATAATTCCTTAGAAATTTTCGACCAATATGACTTAATCGTAGACGGAACCGATAATTTCCCTACACGTTATTTAGTTAACGATGCTTGCGTAATTACTAATAAACCTCTGGTTTTTGGTTCGATTTATACTTTTCAAGGCCAAGTAGCCGTGTTCAATTATAAAGGAAGTGCTACTTATCGATGTTTATATCCTACTCCCCCTTCTGCTGGTAGTGTACCCAATTGTAGTGAAATCGGAGTTCTAGGTGTATTACCAGGAATCATAGGAAGCCTACAAGCTAATGAAGTAATTAAGTTAATTACAAATATCGGAACACCCTTAGTAAATAAACTGCTGTACTTTGATGCCTTGTCTTTACAACAGCAGGTATTAAATTTCTCTAAAAATGAGGAAATCAAGATTACTAAGTTCGAAGAAAACTACAACTACTTTTGTGGTTTACCTGATACCGATGCTATGAATTCTATTTCTGCAGAAGACTTTTTAAAAAACAAAGATGATTACCTATTATTAGATGTCCGTACCTACGAAGAATACGAAGACGAAAATATAGGTGGTCAACATATTCCTTTGGACGAATTAGAAGATCGTATAGGAGAAATCCCTAATCACAAAACATTAGTAGTAATGTGCGCTAGCGGTAAACGAAGCGCTAAAGCTATTCAATTATTATTAGCATACAACTACCCAAAGACTTTAATGAATTTAGAGGGAGGAATTCAATACATTTTTGAATAATTATTTATTACTTTTCCTTTCAATTAACAAATAAGTAAACACAATGTCTAGCAATTTAACTATCTCTTTGAGTCAAAAAGACAATTCTAACTCAAAGAACTCCGAAATTATAAGGAAAAAGTTGCAAAAAATAGAAAAACTGAAAGAACAGCTTTCTAAACTAAAAAAAACACTAGACACCACTCGTCTACTATATAAAGAAAATTGCGAAGCAGAAGATCATAACTTTTGGTTGAATAAAGAGCAATTAATTATTTTGCTCTTTAAACGTTTTCAACAAAAAGGGTTTGTCAAATGGCAAAAAGACTTATTGGAAAGCAAGTTATCGAATGAATTAGAGCAGATATTATTTTCAGATTTCCATTCGGAAATTGCTATAGAAATTCGAGCACAACTAGATAAAATTGCTTCGAACAATATGAGTGAAGATGAACAAAAAATTGCTAATGAAATGGCCAGAAGTTTTCTTGAAAATATGGGCATTGAGCTAGATGACGATTTTAATTTTGAAGATCTGAAAAATTCCGATTTTAAAGAGCGTATTAGCAAAATACAAGAAGAACGAATACGAAACGAACAACAAGAGTCTCATCAATGGGAACAAGAAGAAAAGCAAAATGAGCAGCAAAAGAAAGTAGCTAAAACAAACGTTGATTTTCACAAGCTGTATAAATCACTTGTTAAAAAAGCACACCCAGATTTAGTAACGGATTTAGAAGAAAAAGAAAAACGAGAAGTTTGGATGAAGCGACTATCGGCTGCCTGGGAAGAACGCAATTACTACGAATTATTAGTGCTTCAGGCTGAAATTATTGATGATCCCGACTCGAAAATTTCTATTAGTGACACACAAGTCCAACCACTTATTAAAGAATTAAATAAAAAAATTAGTGAATTAGAATCTAAAAAGTATGAGCTTAAATGTTTTGATTCTGAAACAGCTTTTTATTTTGAAAATTTTAATGCACGATCCGAAAAAGGAATTCTTAAAAAAATATTGAAGCATAAAGAACATATTCAAAAAGAAACAGAAGATATTCGTGATGAAATTAATCGGATGAAAACTCAAAAAGCAACCAAAGAATTACTGACCGAAATAAATGAATCTATAGGACAATTTAATCCATTTGATATTTTCGGTACCGATACGATTTAAACCATAAAATGCAACATATATTAAGTTTACTTTTCTACTTTTTCTTCGTTTCAAAATGAAACCGTAGCTATTGCTATGCTTTAATTTTACGCCTTGAAAAAGCGAAAATTAATTCTAAATATTTATGCCGCATTTTATGGTTTAAATCATATAATTTTGAATATTAATCAAATAAATAATACAGCGAATGCTCATCCTAATAACTCCCGAACAAGACGTAGCTAACGAAACAGACCTAATCAATCAATTTTTTGAAGTCGGCTTAGCAATACTACATCTTAGGAAACCTGAAAAAAGTTACGCTCAGCATTTAGCCTACATCAGTGCTATAGACGAAGAATATCATAATCGTATTATGATTCATTATCATCATGAACTAGCCGAAGATTTTCTATTAAAAGGAATACATATTCAAGAACAACCTAGGGTAGATATGGGCGAAGATTTTGGGTTATATGTAAGTCAATTTACCTCGCAACGTTATGATGTAAGTACTTCCTTTCATAATGCTGGCGATATTATGTTCTATAAAGAAATACCTTTAATTTATAATTTGCTAAGTCCTGTTTTTACCGCGATATCTAAACCTGGTATGACAGGAAAAGCTTTTGATGTAAACCAAATAGAAGTTCCCGTTATTGGTATGGGAGGTGTAAAAGCAAATAACCTGACACAAGTAAAAGAACTAGGTTATGCTGGTGTAGGTGTTTTAGGGGGTGTTTGGAACGCAGAAGACCCTTTAACTGTTTTAAAGGGATTAATTTCAGAATCGAAAACTATTTTTTAGTATAAAATTAATGAAGCTGGTCTTCGTTTCATGGACTACAGTGTACTCGCTAAAAATACAATAGAAAAAGAGATGTCCCCTACTTACCACTTTCTCAAGGAGGTTTCAGTTACACACCGCAATTAATTTGCAAGGACGTTTGTAATAGTCTAATTTTGCTGCCCCTAACGATACGACAGAGTTTTAAAAAAGATACATGTAGGATCACTACAAAAAACCTCTATAATCATTTTACAGAGGTTTTTCTATTTGACAATACTATTGTACTTTTTAGGAAACGCTTTAATAGTGAACCTATGGAAACAAATAGACAAAAAAAAATAGCTGGAGTTTTACAAAACGATATCGCTAACGTAATCACCCAGGCGCTACGTAGTGCTGGTGTACAAAATATTTTGGTATCCGTAACCAAAGTAAGAGTTACAACAGATCTTAGCATCGCCAAGGCATATTTAAGTATTTTCCCTGTCGATAACATCGAAACGATTTTAACAGAAATAGATGCGGTAAAGCCTCAGATTAAACATCAAGTAGCTCTTTTAACAAAAAATCAACTAAGGCGTATGCCAGATTTAGAATTCTTTATCGATGATTCTTTAGAACATATTGACAAGATTGATCGAGCTATAAAAGGAAATGAAAACCCTATCTTAGACAGAGATTTACTAGAACGACGAAAAAAGAAATAAGGTGAAGCTTCCTTTATACATTGCAAAACGCTATCTCTTTTCTAAAGGAAGCACCAATGTGATCAACATTACTACGATTATCGCAGCCATAGGGATCTTGGTAGGTGCAATGTGTCTTTTTGTTGTTTTGTCTGGGTTCGATGGTCTTCGACAACTTCATGATCAGTTTACTACTATCGCTGATCCAGATCTTAAAGCTTTCCCTAAAAAAGGTAAGTTTTTCGATATTTCGGACATACAACTGCAGCAATTAAAGGATAACAATAATATTGTTTCATTTACTACTACTATTGAACATCAAGTATTACTAAACTATAAGGAGAAACGACAAGCCGCTTTTATTAAAGGAGTAGATAGAAATTACAATAAAGTAATTGCAACCGATTCCCTATTAGCCTACGGACAATGGAAAACAGACAACTTATTTAATACGATAATTGGAAATCAAATAAGTAATAATCTTTCATTGGGAATCAATAATTACGAAAACCCATTAGAGGTATACGTTCCTAAAGCTGGGACTGGTACCATTAGCCCTACAAATGGCTTTAGAAAGGAATCTCTTGTCGTTAGTGGAATTTACCAACTAACCAACGAACTGGATAAAAAATATATTTTCACAAACATAGCACTAGCAAGAAGATTATTCGATGTTAACAAAAACAGCATCACAAACATAGAATTTAAACTTACGCCTGAGGCCGATCAACAAAAAGCAACCGAAGAACTCTATTCGATTTTTAATCATCAAATAGATTTAAAAAGTCGTTTACAACTAAACGATGCCATGTACAAGATGCTAAATAGTGAGAATCTAATGGTTTACTTTATTTTTACTCTTGTACTAATCATAGCATTATTTAATCTTATAGGTGCAATGATTATGATGATTATCGACAAGAAAAAAAACATACAAACTCTTCACAAGCTTGGAGCAACAATTCAGAGCCTAAGACAAATTTTCTTTTTACAAGGTCTATTAATGACTTTTTTAGCAGGGCTAATCGGTATCTCTATAGGAGTTGTATTAGTGTATTTACAAAAAAAAGTAGGACTGGTAATGATTGCTTATAATTTACCATACCCCGTAAATCTTGACCCTATCAACATATTTAAAGTACTAGGTACTTTACTAATACTAGGAGTTATCGCTTCGTTAATTTCAATATCGAGTATAAAAAAAGATAGCCTTTAGAGCTATCTCTTTTCCAAACATATATTTTAGACTTAGTTAGAATACTAAATCTGCTACGATATCAAACTCATCATAGATCGCTTTGTTTTTTAAGTTATCTATGAAGCTAGCCGATTTATACTTAATCCCGTACTTCGTTCTATCAATCTTTAAAGAAGCTGTTGCTTTATTTCCGTTAACTGAAATTTCGAAATCAATTGGATTTGTTTTCCCTTTAATGGTTAAATCTGCCGTTACTTTATAAGTAGTTCCACCTGTAACTTCTACCGATTTAAAT
Source organism: uncultured Aquimarina sp. (assembly GCA_937929895.1). Taxonomy (GTDB): domain Bacteria; phylum Bacteroidota; class Bacteroidia; order Flavobacteriales; family Flavobacteriaceae; genus Aquimarina. Next base: position 10,578 of record CALFUO010000086.1, on the reverse strand, counting down.
GCTAATATCGCTGTACTGTGTACCTCTACACCAAAGAAATCATCAGACTTTAAATGCCCTTCTAAATTTCCTTTCATTCCTCCCGAAAGATCTGTAACAACAATAGAAGTCATGTCGATTACTACATTTCCTCCTACTAATTTTTCTCCTTCGAAACTTAACGAACCTGATTTCACAGAAATTGTTCCTTCGTGAGAACCTGTTACTTTATAGCCTTTCCAAGTTACTTTACTTTCCGAAGTTTTTATTTCTTTACCTCCTTCTAAATTTGTGAATGAAAGTGTTACAAATGCTAAAGCCAATAATGCTACAATTTTTTTCATGGTTTTATATTTTTTATTGTTTATCAAAAATCGAAAACTTTTTCTCTAATCATCTTCATCTATATGAAGATTTAGCTGTTTTAACGAAACTTTATCAATTAAAAAGCCTCGAACCAAAATGATTCGAGGCTTTTTAAATACTATATTCCAAAACTTACTTCAACTTACTTAACCAAGTTTTATACGAAGTCTTCTCTCCTAAAATACTACCTAATTCCGAAATAGCAACACGCTCTTGTTGCATTGTATCTCTATCTCGAATTGTTACGGTTTTATCCTCTAATGATTGGTGATCTACAGTTATACAAAACGGCGTTCCGTTTGCATCTTGACGACGGTAACGACGCCCTACAGCATCTTTTTCGTCATAAGTTACGTTAAAATTCCATTTTAAATCCCCAATAATTTCAAGTGCTAATTCTGGCAAGCCATCTTTCTTTACCAATGGTAAAATCGCAGCTTTTGTCGGTGCTAATACCGCTGGTAATTTTAACACTACACGACTACTACCGTCCTCTAAAGTTTCTTCTTTCAAAGACTTAGAGAAAACAGCTAAGAACATACGATCTAAGCCTACAGAAGTTTCTACTACATAAGGCACATAGTTTTCATTTAATTCGTGATCGAAGTACTGTAATTTTTTACCCGAGAATTCTTCGTGTGCTTTCAAGTCAAAGTCCGTACGAGAGTGAATTCCTTCTAATTCTTTAAATCCGAACGGGAAGTTAAATTCGATATCTGCCGCCGCATTAGCATAGTGTGCTAGTTTATCGTGGTCATGAAAACGGTAATTCTCTTCACCTAAACCTAAAGACATATGCCACTTAAGACGAGTTTCTTTCCAATACTCGTAATACTTCATTTCTTCTCCTGGACGCACAAAAAACTGCATTTCCATTTGTTCGAACTCACGCATACGAAAGATAAACTGACGCGCAACAATCTCGTTACGGAATGCTTTACCTGTTTGTGCGATTCCAAAAGGCAACTTCATACGCCCAGTTTTCTGAACGTTTAAGAAGTTTACAAAAATCCCTTGAGCAGTCTCTGGACGTAAGTATAAATCCATTGCAGAATCTGCAGAAGCCCCTAGTTTAGTTCCAAACATTAGGTTGAACTGACGTACATCTGTCCAGTTTTTAGAACCTGACTCTGGACAACCAATATCTAAATCCTCTATTAACTTTTTAAATCCTGGTAAGTCATTCTCTTCCTGAACTCTAGTTAACTCTGTGGTAATTTCGTCCATTTGTTTTTGACGACGTACTACATTACCATTAGTACTTCTAAACTCTTGCTCATCGAAAGCATCTCCAAAACGTTTCTTTGCTTTAGCTACGTCTTTTTCGATCTTTTGATTGATTTTCTCTCTAAAGTCTTCAACTAAAACATCTGCTCTGTATCTTTTCTTAGAATCTTTATTGTCAATCAAAGGATCGTTAAAAGCGTCTACGTGTCCAGAAGCTTTCCAAGTCGTAGGGTGCATAAATATCGAAGCATCTAAACCTACAATATTCTCGTGCATTTGCACCATCGACTTCCACCAATATTCACGAATATTCTTCTTTAGTTCTGCTCCGTTTTGACCATAGTCATAAACTGCGCTTAAACCATCATATATTTCACTAGACCCAAAGATATATCCGTACTCTTTGGCATGTGATATTACTTTTTTAAAAGTATCGTCTTGTTTTGCCATGGGGCAAAAATAAAAAAACGGCGCACAATGTACGCCGTTTTTTAATCGTTATTTCTTAAGCTTTAAATTCCTAGATTCTAAAAAAGCTCAAAATCAGAGAATCCTACCAATTTATGCTGATTGTACAGTTCTGCTTTGTAGATACCCGCTTCCATTTTCTTCTTGTTTACCTCTACAATAAAACAGGCCTTACCTTCTTTATTTAGTACTATTTTCTTTTTGTCACTGTAGAGAAAAGCTTCTTCTGAATTTGATACTACAACTGGAGATCCGATACGCTCTCCCTTGGGGTTTAGAATCTTCAAATACATAAGCACATCTACTTCTTCTTTACTTTCTGTTGTTATCGAAAAACAAACACGTATTTGCTCTGCTCTCTTTGCCTTCTCTGTTAAAATCTTCTTTCCATTACTCTTTACTCGCAAAGCTTCACATGCAATCTTTTTTATAGCAATTGGATAATCGTTTTTATATTTTTGAATTACTTTTTCGTTCTTATCAACAATAGAAGCTAATCGGCTATTTTCTTCTTTTAATATTGTGGTCAAATCATTAGCTTCATTTAGCGCCATATTACGTTCTGTTAAGCTATCTCGCATTTCGTCATTTACTCTTAGTAAACTATCATTAAGACGTAACAAGCGTAATTGCTCTGCCTTTAGTAATTCTATTTGTTTTCGATAACGTAGTAAAGAACGAACTTCTGTATCCTTCTCTAACTCCATTTTTATACGAAGTGTCTTCAACTTATCTTTTGTCTCTTCGAGAATCTTTCTCATATGGGCATTCTCGAATTGTACGCTATCGTATTTAACTATCAATTCGGAAAGCTCATTTTTTATAACCGTTTTTTCTTGCTCTAAAGCTCCTATAACTTCTCGATCTGATTGATAATCACGATACGTAAAAACACCAAGGCCTAGCAACAAAAATGCTAAGACGATGGATAATACAACGAATAAAGTGTTACTTTTTTTTAAGTTCATAATGCTATACTATCCCGTATACTTTATAAATAGTATTTTAGATAGTGAATGGTAGAATGATTCAATGATGTTTCAAATCGTTCTTATTATCAATCAAATTTAATTTCAAAATATAAAAATTTTCAATGAGTTTATTGCAACTCGTCTTTCCTAAACGTTGCTACACATGCGATACTATTCTTCGTGATCGCGAGTTTCAAATATGTTCCATATGCAGGCATCATCTACCTATTTTAACGCAGAAGGAGCTACAATATTATTTAAAACAATTCGATTTAAAATGTAAAGACATATTGTATTTTGATGTATTGTTACTTTTCGAGAAACATAATCTTGTTCAAAAATTACTTCATAACCTGAAATACCGAAAATATTATCCTATCGGAAATCTAGTTGGTAAATTTCAAATAGAGAACATTATCCAAATACATAAAAACACTCCTATTGATATTATTTTACCTATTCCCATTCATAAAAAAAGACTCTATAAACGAGGTTTCAATCAGCTAGAAGGCTATGCCAATGCCATATCACAAGCCTTAGATATAAAAGTTAGAAACGATATCTTATTTAAAACAAAATATCATCGTAGACTAGCAATTACAAACTATAAAGACCGAGATTTGCAAATACACGATAGTTTTGAACTTAAAAACCCGTCACAATTAGAAGGAAAACATGTTCTTGTTACAGATGACATTGTAACGACTGGAGCGACACTAAATGAAGTCATTCAACTTTTAAAAAAAGAAATAAATTGTAAAATAAGTGTGGCTTGCATGGCTTTAACTAAGCCAGAGGATTGAAGTTTTCAGTTGGTTTCACTTTCTTTGCAAACAAAAAACAACATATGGCACTCTTGAAACGTTTTGTGGCTTTTATTCTGTTATTACTGGCTGTACTCGGGTGTGCAAAACGTGGAAGTATTACTGGTGGCCCAAAAGACGAAACTCCACCCGCATTTGTAAGAAGCTTTCCTCCTAATTTTTCAACCAATTTCAAAAGCAATGAAATACGTATTTATTTCGATGAATTAATTTCATTGAATAATCCAAATACTCAGGTTATTATTTCTCCTCCGATGAAAAACAAACCTGAAATTACGCCACTTGGCGGTGCAAGGAAATATGTGAAAATAAATTTTCAAGATACCTTAATTCCTAATACAACGTACACTATTAATTTTGGATCGAGTGTTGAAGATTATAATGAAAAAAATCCATTACCATTTTTTCAGTACGTATTTAGTACAGGTGCTGTTTTAGACTCTTTAAGCTTCAAAGGATCTGTTATCGATGCTTTCAAAAAGAAAACTGCAAAAAACATATCTGTATTCCTGTATGAAAAAAACGAAAGTTTTAACGACTCTACTATTTTCAAAGACGTACCTAGATATGTTGCCAATACTCTAGATAGTACACTTTTCGAATTTAAAAACCTAAAAGAAGGCACCTATCACATTGTAGCTATACAGGATAAAAACAGCAATTATCTTTTTGATCCAAAGCAAGATAAAGTTGCCTTTATAAAAGATAGCATCACGATCCCACAAGATTCGATTGCTAATTTACGATTGTTTGCCGAAGAAATCCCATTCAAATGGTCTCGCGCAAAACAAACTTCGAAATACGGCTTCGAGATTGGTTATTTCGGGCAACTTGACACTAATGATTTAGAAATTAAATCTACAGTAGTGGACACTGCAACCTACAATACCTATTACAAACTATCTAAAAAAGACACTTTAAAAGTCTTTTCTAAACCTTTTGTAACCCAGGATTCATTATTATTTATTTTAAAAAACAATAGCGTTACTGACACCTTAATTTCTAGATACAAAGATCAATTTTTAGATTCCCTAAAACTAGAACATGTAAATAGTAAAACTACTTTAGCACTAAAAGAGGCTATTAAAATTAGAGCAAACACTCCTTTTAACAAGGTTGATAAAAATAAAATGAAGTTATTCGATAAAGACACTTTACCAGTGGCTTTTTCATACAGTTTAGATCGCTTCAAAAACCTTTTAGAAATTCAATTCGAAAAAACTGAAGACAATAGTTATAATTTAAAATTACTACCCGAAGCAATAGAGGATTATCTCACTCAGAAAAACGATACCCTGAATTTTAATTTTACCACGGGTAACACTGCAGATTATGGTAATCTAATTTTAAATTTAAGTGGAGCTTCCTCTCCTCTTATTGTACAACTAATTACTAAGAAAAAAGTTGCTTACGAAAAAGTAGTAGCTAAAGGAATAAGCACAATTAACTTCAACAGTATCGAACCTGAAAAATATGAAGTTAGGATTATTTTAGATGAAAATGAAAATGGTGTTTGGGACACTGGTAATTACCTTAAAAAAATACAACCCGAGAATACCTTTTTCTTTACTGATGTAATAAACGTTCGTGCCAATTGGGATGTGCAACAGCCTATCCTTATACCTAGCTCTCTAGTTTCAACAGAGTAATATTAGTATCGGATCGGAGTAGCTTTCTTCCAATTTTTAGCAGTAAATTTGTGTTCGATTCATATTCAAAAGAATGTCATCTCGAGTGATTTTTCGAGAATGAAATGAAGAAAAATTATATCGAAAGATCGTTTTAACACATTTCGATACAATTTCACTACGCTTCTCTCCGTAAAATCACCCCATATGACAACTTAAAGTATTGATCAAACTCAGTATAAGTAAATAGCCTATTTGACAACTTTTTTAGACTATTTTACACAGTAATACCTTTTGCCTATGTACCTGATTTTTGATACGGAAACCACTGGTTTACCTAAAAACTACAAAGCCCCTATTACCGATACCGATAACTGGCCAAGGGCAATACAAATTGCATGGCAGTTACACGACGAAATGGGTGTCTGTATCGAACATCAAGACTACCTAATTCAACCCGAAGGATTCAATATCCCTTATGACTCAGAGCAGATTCATGGTATTTCGACAGAATTAGCAGAACAACAGGGGATACCTTTAGCAGAAGTATTAGAGAAATTTAAGGAAGTACTGGGTAAAGCGAAGTTTGTCGTAGGTCAGAATGTGGAGTTCGATGTCAACATAATGGGCTGTGAATTCTACCGATTAGAGGTAGAAAACAACATGGTAGAACTTCCTGTACTAGACACCTGTACGGAACACACTGCAGGACTATGCCAAATTCCCGGAGGACGCGGAGGGAAATTTAAATTACCGACTCTTACCGAATTACATAACTATCTTTTCGGAGTAGGTTTTGGAGAAGCCCATAACGCTACTGCCGATGTAGAAGCCACTACGCGTTGCTTCTTAGAATTGGTACGTAAACAACAATATACCTTAGAGCAGTTAGACGCTCCTAAAGATTATTTTAAACGCTTTAAAAAAGTTAACCCAGAACCTTTCGAGTTTATTGGGCTAAAGCATATTAATCTTAAGGCTGCTTCTGCAAAAATAAAGAAAGAACTCGATAAACTTTTAGGTGACCAATCCCTTTCATCGCAAGATTTAGCAGCCAATGCTGAATTACTGAAAGATGTACCGTTTGCACACCTACATAACCATACTCAATTTTCCATTCTTCAATCTACTATTGGTATTGGAGAATTAATTTCTCTTACTGCCAGAGAAGGTCTGCCCGCAGTCGCAATGACTGATCACGCAAATATGATGGGGGCTTTTCAGTTTGTAGAAGGAATTATTCGACACAATAAAGGAGTAAAAGAAAGAAATACCGCTAAACAAGAACAATACGAAGCTACCCAAAATGGGACTTTAGAAGAAGGGCAAGAACCTCTAAACGAGCTTGATCTCGAATTAGAAATTACCCCCATTGTAGGTTGTGAATTCCATGTTTGTGAAGACCATACCAATAAATCGGTAAAAGATAACGGATACCAGATTGTACTCTTAGCTAAAAACAAAAATGGGTATCTGAATATCGCTAAAATGTCTTCGATTGCCTTCGTTGATGGGAAATACTATGTACCTCGTATTGACAAAAAGATTATCGAGCAATACAAAGAAGATGTTATTGTACTTACAGGAAATCTATATGGAGAAGTACCGAGTAAGTTATTGAACGTAGGTGAAAAACAAGCTGAAGAAGCTTTACTCTGGTGGAAGGAACAGTTTGGAGAAGATCTCTACATCGAGTTAATGCGACACGATCAAGAGGATGAAAATCGCGTTAATGAAGGCTTATTAAAACTTGCTAAGAAATACGATATAAAAGTTGTAGCCACAAATAACACCTATTATGGGAGCAAGGACAATGCGAATGCTCACGACATTTTACTGTGTGTTAAAGACGGAGAAAAACAAGCAACACCAATCGGTCGTGGTCGTGGATATCGCTATGGGTTACCGAATGAAGAATACTACTACAAGTCTTCCGATCAAATGAAGGAATTGTTTCAGGATATCCCTGAAGCTATTCTAAACATTAAAGAGATTGTAGACAAAATTGAGATGTATCCATTAGCGCACGATGTAATCTTACCTGCCTTCGATATCCCAGAAGAATTTCAGCATGAAGACGATAAACTTGATGGAGGAAAACGAGGGGAGAATGCTTTCTTAAGACATATTACTTACGAAGGGGCCAAAATTAGGTACGAAGAAATCACCGATAGTATTCGTGAACGTTTGGACTTCGAACTTTCGGTAATTGAAAAAACAGGATATCCTGGTTACTTCTTAATTGTAGAAGACTTTATTCGAGCAGCAAGAAAAATGGGCGTCTCCGTAGGACCTGGACGTGGTTCGGCTGCGGGTTCTGCCGTAGCTTACTGTTTATGGATCACCAATCTTGATCCTATTAAGTATGATCTACTTTTTGAGCGTTTCTTGAACCCTGACCGTATCGGAATGCCCGATATCGATATTGACTTTGATGATGAAGGTCGTGGTCGTGTAATGCAGTATGTAATTGATAAATACGGAGCCAATCAAGTAGCACAAATTATTACTTATGGTACCATGGCTGCAAAGTCTTCGATCCGAGATACCGCCAGAGCATTAGATTTACCATTACACGAAGCTGATCGTTTAGCAAAGCTGATCCCTGACATGACCAAGCTTAAAAAGATCATGGGGGTTGGGCCAGAGAAATTAAAAGCTAAATTCAACTCTGAGGAAATCCAAAAAATTCAGGAGTTAGAAGACGTTGCAGCAACAGATACCCTAGAAGGGAATACAATGCGTCAGGCACAAATTCTAGAAGGTTCGATGCGTAATACAGGGATTCATGCCTGTGGGGTAATTATTACCCCCGATGATATTACCAAATTCGTCCCCGTATCCGTAGCCAAAGATTCGGACATGTATTGTACTCAGTTCGACAACTCGGTAGTAGAAGATGCTGGACTACTAAAAATGGACTTCTTGGGTCTGAAGACCCTTACGTTAATTAAAGATACGGTTAAGATTGTAAAAGCTATACACGGAGTGGAACTCGATCCGGAAAATTTTCCACTCGATGACAAACCTACTTACGAGCTTTTCCAACGTGGTGAAACTGTGGGGGTATTCCAATACGAATCTCCTGGGATGCAAAAACACATGAGATCGTTAAAACCAACCGTATTTGCCGATCTTATTGCCATGAATGCTTTGTACCGCCCTGGACCGATGGAATATATTCCACAATTCATTGCACGTAAACACGGAGACGAAGAAATTAAGTATGACCTTGATGCTTGTGAAGAATACTTAGCCGAAACCTATGGTATTACTGTTTATCAGGAGCAAGTAATGCTATTGTCACAAAAGTTAGCTGATTTTACTAAAGGTGAAGCCGATACCCTCCGTAAAGCGATGGGTAAAAAGCAAAAGCATGTATTGGATAAGATGAAACCAAAGTTCATCGCCCAAGCTGAGAAAAAAGGTCACGATGCTACCGTATTAGAGAAAATTTGGAAAGATTGGGAAGCTTTTGCATCCTATGCCTTCAATAAATCCCACTCTACTTGTTATGCTTGGGTGGCATACCAAACAGCTTATTGTAAGGCCAATTACCCTGCCGAGTATATGGCGGCGGTACTTTCTAACAACATGAATGACATTAAAACCATTACGTTTTTTATGGAAGAATGTAAGCGTATGGGGATAAAAGTATTAGGACCTGATGTAAACGAATCCTTTAGAAAATTCTCGGTAAACGAAGAAGGAGCAATTCGCTTTGGAATGGGAGCTATTAAAGGAGTCGGTACTGGTGCTGTAGAGACTATTATCGAACATCGAAAGAAAGATGGAAATTACGAGTCCATTTTCGATTTAACCAAACGTATTGACCTTCGTGCTGCTAATAAAAAAGCTTTCGAAAGCTTAGCTTTAGCAGGCGGTTTTGACTCATTAGGGGATATCCATCGTGCTCAGTTTTTTAACAACGCGGATGGAGGAGCCACCTTCTTAGAAAAAGCCATGAAATTTGGTAGTAGTTTTCAGGCGAGTAAAAACTCGGCTCAGGTGAGTTTATTTGGAGAAAGTAGCGAAGTACAATTTCCTGAACCTGAAATCCCTCCTTGCGAAGAATGGGGAACATTAGAAGCATTAGCCAAAGAAAAAGAAGTTGTTGGTATTTATATTTCAGGTCATCCTCTAGATGATCACCAGCAAGCTTTACGTCATTTCTGTAACGGAGAAATAAAAGACTTCGAAAATCTAGAAAATGTAGTTAACCGTGAAATTACTTTTGGCGGAATCGTGACTTCTGTAGAACATCGGGTTACTAAAACAGGAAAAGGATGGGCCACTTTTATAATCGAAGACTACAGTGTAGCTTACGAATTTAGAGTTTTTAATGACGATTACCTGAAATTTAGACCATATTTGGTCGTGAATACCTTTGTACATGTGAAAGCCTATGTACGTGAAGGATTTGTAAACAAAGATACAGGTAAACGTGGAGAGCCTAGAATTGTATTCCGTGAATTCGGACAGTTACATGACGTCGTCGAACAACTTTCTTCGAAACTAACTTTACAATTGAATATCAAAGACCTTACTGAAAAATATATCGATACGCTGTATAACGGTATACATCAATTCTCTGGAAACAAGACTTTAAGTGTCCAAGTGTTCGAACCTGTAGAAAAGATACATATCACCATGCCTAGTCGAAAAATGAAAATTGACATCAACGATCAATTGCTTACATGGTTAGAAAATGAGCAGGTATATTATAAACTCAATTAAAATTTCTAAAAACGAAATTCTCAGAAAAATCAATCAATTTTTTTTATTTACCATTTTTTGCTCGACATAATTCGAAAAATGTTAATTTTTTATTCGTTTTATCGAATTAAATTACTGAATATCAATTAATAACGTAATTTTATAATCGACAAAAAACTACAAGATGAAAATAAACTTAACCTACATTTTTTTCATTTTGGGTAGCCTCTATTTTTGGGGTCAGAGCTTACAACCTGATCCTAAAAATAATCAAAACCCAAATGATTTTTTAAACTTTAAAACAGCATATGGATCGATAAATGCTTCCCCAAATCCATTTTCTGACTATATTGTAATTAAGGGAATCGAAGACAGTTATGATATACGTGTTTTTGATAT
>CALFUO010000085.1 GCA_937929895.1 uncultured Aquimarina sp. | reverse complement strand
AGCACTTAGTATTGTGCTTACGGGTTTTTCTAAAGCAGATCTTGTAGGTACAGGAATGTTAGATTCTTATTTTTCTGTTTTTCAAAAAGAAGTAGATTCAACGAGTGTTCAAGGTTTATTATCAGCGTTTGAAAGTCTCGCTATTTCGAATCCAGAATCAATTTCAAAAGAAGAAGAAAATAGAGTAGCAGCGTTGCTAAAACAAGAAGTTTTCCAGCATATTACAAAACAACTAATCCAATTATGGTATTTAGGAGAATGGGTTGTTGATCAATATAGCCCAGAGAATTATATCATTTCTTCAAATGCCTACCTACAAGGTTTAGTGTGGAAAGCCATTGGAGCGCATCCCATGGGAGGAAAGCAACCAGGTTTTGGAACTTGGGGCTATGCTCCTTTAACATTTACATCAGAAAAATCAACTAATTAATCTTAGCAATATCATGAATACGACACAAGAATTCGATGTGGTAATCGTTGGTGCAGGTATTACGGGCGCCATAGTTGCTAACGAACTAGCGAAAAATAATCATCGCGTGCTTATTTTAGAAGCAGGGGTAAAAAAAGACTTTAGTTTCGAAAGTTATCGCGAATATCTAGAGCATTATTACACCAACACGGTAAAAATCCCAAATTCACCATACCCTCAAAATACTAATGCCCCCCAGCCATTAGTTACAGACGTTGAGGGAATCAAAGATGGACAACAACAATACAATGAGAAGGGGTATTTTAAGCAATTTGGCGTACAACCTTTTCAAAGTACATATACCAGAGCCAAAGGAGGCACAACATTACATTGGTTAGGGACTTGTTTAAGAATGTTACCAACGGATTTTAAAGAGCAAGATCTCTTTGGCAAAGGTAAAAACTGGCCAATCTCCTATAATGATTTGAAACCTTACTACAGAAAAGCAGAGTTTGAGATCGGTGTAGCTACCGACGTAGAGGAGCAAGCCTATTTCGGAATCACTTTCGAAGAGGACTATGTCTACCCAATGCACAAAGTGCCACAAAGCTATTTAGATAAGACACTAGCAAGGCTTACAGAAAATGCAGCATTCGAGTACGATGGAAAATCCTATGATTACGATGTAGTAAGTACACCCTCTGGGAGAAATAGTACACCAAATCCAAAATACGACCAAGGAAAAGGATATCAACCAGTTGGAGCAGTAGGGAATACGGATTTAGGACAGCGTTGTGAAGGTAATTCGGCCTGTGTGCCTATTTGTCCCGTTCAAGCGAAATATAATGCTTTAAAAACATTAGATAAAGCTGTTAAAAACGGAACCGTTATTTTTTCTCAGTGTGTGGCTTCCGAAGTATTAAAAGATCCGGTTTCAGGAAAAATAACAGGAGTGAAATATAAAGAGTATCAAGACTTTGAACATTTAAAGAATAACACTTCTTGCGAATACGAAGAGAAAGTAGTTACGGCCAAACGCTATGTCTTGGCGGCTCATGCCGTGGAGAATGCTAAGTTATTACTGGCTTCAGGTTTTGAAAATAAAAACATCGGACAACATCTTATGGACCACCCTGTACTATTGAGTTGGGGATTGACCAAAGATAAAATAGGAGCGTTCCGAGGGCCAGGATCTACTTCAGGAATTCCGAGCCTTCGTGATGGTACATTCAGAAAAGAACGTTCTGCTTTTAGAATCGAAATTGGCAATTGGGGCTGGAATTGGCCCACAGGTTCTCCATCTACTGAATTAAATGATGCCTTATCCGATGGTGTTTTCGGAAAAAAATTAAGAAAACAACTCTTAGGGAAAGTGCAAAGAGAATTCCGTTTAGGTTTCTTGATAGAACAACAAGCTAGTCCTAATAATAAGGTCACTATTGATGAGGATTATAAAGATGCTTTAGGGAATTATAGACCAGTGATTCATTATAACATCAGTGATCATGAAAAAGAAGGTATGTTGGCTGCGAAAGCATTTACCAATCAGTTTTTTAAAACTATAGGCGGAGAAAATAAAACAGAGTATGCCTCAGATAAAGGCGGGTACATCGAGTATAAAGGCGAATCACTTTGGTGGCAAGGCGCAGGACATTTAGCAGGAACCCATATTATGGGAACTACTAAAGAAAATTCTGTAGTTGATAAATATCAACGCTGTCACGAACATCAAAATTTATTTTTGATAGGTTGTGGAAACATGCCATCCATGGGGACTTCGAACCCAACACTTACTATTGCAGCCTTATCTTTTTGGGCAGCAGAAACCATAAACCAAGATTTAATTGACTTAAAAAGCTAATTTCTCATGGAAAATATAAATGATTATAAGACAGAATTGTTAGAAAACCTTCAAACTGCAGTCGAGTTAGAACATTCTACTATTCCTCCATATTTAACAGCTTATTTTACGATAAATCAAGATACCAATGCGTTTGCATGGGGTGTGATTAGAAGTGTTTTTATGGAAGAAATGTTACATATGACATTAGCCTGTAATATTTTGAATGCAGTTGGGGGGAGTCCAGTCATTGATAAGCCAGAATTCATTCCAGAATACCCAGCAGAATTTAATTTTGGAGATCGACATTTTGAAGTAGACATTGCTAAATTCTCTAAAAAAACTATTGAAACTTTTTTGAAAATAGAAGCTCCTTCAGCTAAGCAAGGGGACGAAATATTGAAATTTTCAAATGTCTTTTTGTCTGAAATTACAGTGCCAGAGGAAACCATCGGAGAATTTTATCAGAAAATTAAAGATCAGTTATGTTTATTAGTTAAACATTTTGGGGAAAAAGAGGTGTTTAATGGAGACCCCAAGCTGCAAATTATGCCAAAAGATTACTACGGGGGTGGAGGAGAAATTATTGTAGTACATAATTTACAAACCGCTTTAGATGCTATTGATGTCATCATAGATCAAGGAGAAGGGGCCTCTGGAACTATTTATGATGGTGACGAAAGTTATTTTGGAGAAGGAGAAGAGGTAGCGCATTTTTATAGGTTTGCAGAAATCTATTTGGGTAAAAAATATAAAGAAGGAGATCACCCTAAAGACCCTCCTTCAGGCGAAGAGGTAAATGTCCATTGGGAGGCTGCAAGTAATATGATAAACAACCCAAAGATGGAAAGTTTTCCTGAAGGTTCTGCGGCAAAAGTAAAAGCCAAAGAATTCAACGACTTATACTCTCATTTTTTAAGATTGTTACATCTTACTTTTAATGGTCAATCTTCACTTATAGTAAAGGCTATTGGTATGATGTATCAAATGAAATATGTGGCAGCAGAACTATTAAACTGTAAAATAGAGGGAACAGATCAGGTGGCAGGTCCACCATTTGAATATATTCCATTACCAGAAAGAAAGAAATATGATTGGTTGATAGATGAATTAGTATTAGACCTCGAGAAAGAAGCTTAATCTTATCATGGTAAGTTCAAATTGTATTAATTTCCAGAGCCTACAGGTAGGCTCTGGAAATTTTATTAAAATAGTTTAGCTGTGCTAAGTTCGTTACTGTTTCAGTATCTTTTTAATAACTGAAAAGTTATCATTACTAATTTCTAAGAAGTATATTGCATTTGGGTATATACTTAGATCGATGTTGTTACTATCGGTAGTTATCAATAGTTTTCCATTGGTGTCGTATAATTTTTTAATACTATCTGTACTATTAATTACAATACTATCTGATGTGGGATTTGGATATACAAAAGCGGTTATTGTATTTTCTTTAGTAATAGAAGAACTATTTAAAGTTGCATTTTGATCTTCTATATACCAAAGATCGATGGTTGCACTATTCTTAGAGGCAGAAAACCAAATTTTATTATCATACGCTACGATAGTGCTTCCATATATATGAGATGGGGCATTAGAGTTACTATTGGTTAGCTCTTCGCTTCCGGTAATAGTTCCATCAGTTTTCCATAATTGTTTGTTGTGTTTAAAATATAAATTACCTCCATAAACAATTGGAGCTATTAATTGAGAAATATTATTGATGATTTTTTCTGTACCTATACTAGTTCCATCTGTTTTCCAAATGGAAAAGCTATTAAAAGTGTCTCTTTCTCTAGCTGCAAAATATAGATTGTCATCGAAAACGACAGGTCTTGATGCAGAAGGAACTTCTATCTTATTTACTGCAACAGTTTCTATATTATTACCATTATATTTCACTAAAGTTCTTAAAGCGCTATTTGTAGGTGCATCAAAAATTCTAGCTCGAAAAAACAACTCTCCATTCAGTAGTGTCATATTATCAGGATCACTCCCATTAATTTCATTTGGATTTTCTGGATAGATGTTTTCAGCGAGTAGTGTCCCCGATGTTGTTCCATTGGTAACCCATAATTCGCGACCTTCTTGTAGAGTAGATGCAGCAAAATATAGAAGATTGTTGTAAACAATCAATTGGTTCGGAAAACTACTATTAATTGCAGGGTTTATATCTTTAACTAAGTTAACGGTGTTTCCATCTGTTTTGTACAATTCTGTGCCTAAGCTAGATTGTTCACTGCCAGAAAAATAAAGTTCATTATTATAAATTGCGCAATTGGTAGTAGTAAAACGGATTGCACCATTAGAAAAATTACTGATCATTACAGTACCATTTGTAGTTCCATCAGTTCTCCAAAGTTGATTACCATTAGTTCCATCATTAGCGACGAAAAATACATAGGTATCATTTGCAATAAATAAACGTTGTCCTTCAATACTATCGGATTGTGAGGATGATCCAGTACTTCCTGGTCGAATATCTTTTAGTAACGATGTGTTAGCAGGGGTGCCGTCTGTTACAAAAAATTCTGTTCCAACCCCAAATTGTGTAGCCTTAAAATAGACCTTGTTGTTAAATTCAAATAGGAATTCAGGTCCTGTAATACTTCCATCTAATGTTTCTGTGTTTAAAGGAGTACCATCAGTTTTGTACAATGTTCTTGCAAAAGGTGTTTGTTCGAAACCAGAGTAAATTAAGTCAGTGTCAAAAGCTATAATACCTTGTGAAGCTGATTGACCAACATTACTTGGTGATGAAGATAAGTTACCAAAGCTTATTTGTGCTGTTGTTACAGCATAAATGCAGGTGAAAATAAAGAAAAGTAATTTCATGTCTCTTTAGTTAAGCAGTCCAAGTATACGTTTCATTTTCTTCATAATCTGTTAAAGATCCACTTCCGTCTGCATTCCATTTCATTTCTGTAGTTAATGAAGCGCCTTCGAATACTTTAATACTTCCAGAGCCATTACTTAAAGAAACGAATTCAATTTTCTCCCCCTCAGAGGTTGTCATAACTAAGGTTTCTGTAGAAGCACTTTTATCGTAAGTAACCATTAAAGAAGTGGTTCCGTCTTGTTCAAATATGGTAAGATTAAAACTAGAGCCGTCCTTTTTAGAAGCACCTTCGAAAAGTTTTCCCGAAAAATCAGGGCTAATAATATTATATACATAGCCATACGAGTCTCCTTTATCCGTAATGGCGTAGTTAATGGTAATTCCATTGGCGCTCCAAGTGTAGGTCGTCGTGTTTTGAATTCCTAAATTCTTTTGGCCTAATCCAGTGGTAGTAGCATTGTCTGGAATTAATAAAAAAGAAGAAAAGGAACTTGTAAGGGTTTTTAAATAAGTAAAGGTTAGTTCGGCTTCTTGTGCTCTAGGGTCATCATTATTCTTTAGCCCTTCTGGGATATCGATAGCTTGGATGTTTTCTCCGACTTTAGATACACTCCCTAGGGCATCGGTAGTTGTGGTATTATTATTATTATTATTAGGCTTTTCTTGCGTATCGGCATTATCATCACTTCCACAAGCAATAATAGTTAATAGACTTACGATTGGTATTATTTTTAATAGTGATTTCATAGTTTTAATTTGTTTGGTTAATTTTTGTAATTAATAAGGTTATAATAGTTTTAAACAATAGGTTTTATGATGTGTAATACAGGTTAAAAGTTGGATTAAAACATAGATCTATATTCGTTAGTGTTTAGGTTTAGATTCGCATTTTGTGAAAAATCTGTTACCTCTATAGTATGTTTTTCTTTCTTAGAAATGGCCTCTATTTGCATTACAAACCCTTTTATAGGAGAATTTTTTGCCATGCCTAAAAATGGAATGAACGTACCCGAAACAGGAACTTTTTGAGAGGTTACATACATCGAAATGGTCTTACTGTCTTGGTTTGTATATTTATGTTCTTCACAACGATAACCCAAAATAGTTTTAAATTTTCCTGTTCTTTTTATATCATAATTATTAGTTATTGTATAATCTTCCGAGGGTAATTTGAAGTTTTGTTTGTTGTTTATTTTGATTTTCATTCCAGAGGTCTCCATTAGTGTTACAGTACTAGATTCAGAGATCAAGCAATACACTTTTTGCCCTTCCATTTCAGTATTACTTGGAGAAAAACAAAACAATTCGGAATTCGATTTAGAAAAATATATTTCTATTTCTGTAGTATCATTATTTTCAGACGTCATGGAGATGGTTAAACCATTTTGAAAATTATAGCTGCCAGTTAGGGTATTTTTGTTACTTCCGTTAGAAGTAGGTGTATTTCTCTTCGATTCTTTTGTCTTTTTTTCGAATATTTTATCAACCTTATTTTCTGCCTTTCGATTGATGTTTTGTTCTATTTTGTTTTGAACACGATTCTTTAATTTTTCGAAGAATTGAGCTTGTAGTAGAGAAATATTTCCCGAAATACAGAAGATGAAAATTAATAGATATTTCATGATTTGGCTTGTTTTCAAAACAAAGGAAACGGATAAGAGCCTGTTTTTTTAACAAGAATGTGCCGTTGGAGAAAAACAGTGTATAGATAGATAAACGGATTAAAAGAGAGCTGAAGTGTCTTTTGTACCTGTATAAAATACCAGTTATACACAAGAATATACCAGTTATGAAAAGAATTGTCGTTTCAAGTGAAGATGTGGTAACTTTAAAATTGAAAACAGTTACTATGTTGAAGGTTATTATTGTCGATGACGAACAATCTGCTATTACATCGCTTTTATGGGAGCTCGATCATTTTAAAAATGATGTTGAGGTTTTAGCAACATTTATTAACCCAGAAGAAGCTATCGTTTTTGCAAACGATGAAAAGTTAGATGCTATTTTTTTGGATATTCAAATGCATCATTACACAGGATTCGATTTTATCGAAGGTTTATTAAAACCTCTACCTGCTATCATTTTTACTACGGCTCACGATCAGTATGCTCTAGATGCTATAAAAATAAATGTACTCGATTATCTTACGAAACCTATTGATACCGATGATCTTGCAGCAGCCATAGAAAAGCTAAAAAATATAGTGACCCAAAAATCAGTAAAAGGTATCGAGTATTTTATGAGTCAGTTAGAACGCAGTCCCAATAATAAGAAGATAGGGTTACAGTCTGATGGTAAAATTATTTTTATAGAAGCAGACCAAATTTTTTATATCGAGTCTGACGGGAATTATAGTACTATTTATTACGATTCGGGTAAAAAATTACTAGTCACCAAGAAATTGAAGGAAGTACAAGAATTGTTGTCAGGGCACGATTTTTTTAGGATTCATAACTCGTATGTAATTAATTTGAATAAAATTAAAGAGTATTATAAATCGGAAAGTTATGTGGTTTTAGATAATGACGCCAAACTACCTGTATCAAGACAGAAAAAAACAGATTTTTTAAACCAAATATAGTGGAATTTCCTTTTGTCAATATTCTATTTGAAAGTGTGCAAAATGGCATAGGAGCTTTTGTGTTTGGTATTTTACTTTATTTAGCATTGTATCATTTTTTCTTGTTTGTACAGCGTAAAAAAAGATATTACTTGTTGTATAGTTTGTTTGCGTTTTTAAATGGTTTACAGTTATTTGGTGTGCTCAAAAATGTGTTTTTCGAATCTTTGTTTGAGCATATTTCGTTCCGTAATTCACCACTTTTTTATTGTTTTAGGACCTTGTCATTCGTTCTTTTCGGAATGTTTATTATGGAAATAACTAATACACGCATAGAGAATCCTCGTTTTTATAAAAGCAATTACCAATCTATATATTTTACCATTCCACTGATTGTGATATTCTTAACCGTAGATTATTATCAGAATACAAAACTCAGTTACTTTTTATTTCAGTATTTGT
This sequence comes from uncultured Aquimarina sp., assembly GCA_937929895.1. Taxonomy (GTDB): domain Bacteria; phylum Bacteroidota; class Bacteroidia; order Flavobacteriales; family Flavobacteriaceae; genus Aquimarina. The sequence continues at coordinate 14,550 of CALFUO010000085.1, read as the reverse complement.
TTTTTCCGCTTTTTTCTGTTATCACAATTATTGCAATTCCTATAATGCTCAATTTTAAAACCTCTATTAAGTACTATCTTTTAGGAGGTGTGGTTACTTATAATCTATTAATAGGAATTATGTATTTCCTTATATGGAAACAAGGATTGGACTATGAAAACCGGTATATGTTTTTATTTTTTATAGCCTTATTAGTAGAAAATTCGTGTTTTACTTTAGCTCTTGGTAAAAAGGAGCGCGAACTATTCGAAGAGAAAAATAAAATACAACAAGATTATATTATTCAGCTCAATGAAAATCAGAAAATAAAGCAAGAGCTGAATTCTAATTTAGAAAAGAAAGTTTTCCAAAAAACCAAAGAGTTAGAAAAGCTTAGTAATCTTAGTTTGCAACAAGAAAAAGATAAATTACAATTGGAGTTCGAAAATTTGAAGCATAAAATACAAGTAGAAAGTCTTCAAAATCAAATGAATCCTCATTTTATATTTAATGCTTTAAACTCTATTAAAGCATATTTGGTAGAAAATGACACGAAAAATGGAATTTTTTATATCAATAAATTTTCTAAACTAATAAGAGGGATATTAGATGGACTAAGAGAAGAAGCAATCACCTTAGTTAAAGAGATCGAGCTTTTAGAGATTTATATTAGAATTGAATCTATTCGAATAAAAGATGATATTGAATTCGTTGTTCAAAATAAAACAAGTTTAGATTTTCAAGAAATAAAACTTCCACCTTTATTATTACAACCCATTATCGAAAATGCAATTCATCATGGGTTTTCAAAAGCGACAAAAAAGAAAAAGATAGAAATTATTGTTTCACAGTATAAAGGTCTAATTAATATAATGGTTGTAGATAATGGTGTAGGCTTTTCTGATGCAGTTAAAGATGGAATCGTTTTTAAGAACTCTTACGGTCTTCGATTAGTAGAAGAAAGATTAGATGTTTTTAATAACAATAGTGTCGGAAAAGAAGAATTGATTCATTTAGAAAATACATCAGATGGATTTACAAGAGCCTCTATCTGTATTCGGATTAAGAACTAAAGGAGCCGAGTTTATCTGGTATCCGTCAAATGTTTTTAAATAATTTAGGTGACGAGTTTGTCTCTCCTCTATAAATATTTTCCAGAGGTGTAATTTATACCAGTTCTTATTTGAATTTGCCTTAAAAGAAAAAGATGATTTTTGGAATTTTACAAATCATAAAAAAATAGCATAGCAATAACTACGGTAGTTTTTTATGTTGAAGTAAAATTTTAAAAGGCGCTTTTTAATTCGGTAAATTCAATTAGGAAATGGTATTACACCTCCCATATTCTTACCCTTCGTAAAATTCTTCTGGGTACAAGAAGTTATTATAAGGAAAACGAGTCACGTGGATATCACGTACTTCTTTATAAACACGTTTTCTAAAATCTTCCATATTCTCTTTTTCAATAGCAGAAATGAATAATGCGTTATCACCAACTTTACTCATCCATGTCTCTTTCCAATCATTTAATGTGTAATGAGCTTTAGTCGGTTCGGTAGAAAGATCGTCCTCGTCTATAGTTTCGTGAGTGTAAGCGTCAATTTTGTTAAATACCATAATCGTTCGTTTGTCCGAACATTTTATTTCGCTTAAAATGGTGTTAACAGACTCAATATGATCCTCGAATTGAGGATGTGCAATATCAACGATATGAAGTAGTAAGTCTGCTTCACGAACTTCATCTAGTGTACTTTTGAAACTTTCTACTAACTGAGTAGGTAATTTTCGAATGAAACCTACAGTGTCAGTTAATAAAAAAGGCAAGTTGCCTATTACCACTTTTCGAACCGTAGTGTCGAGCGTAGCAAACAGTTTATTTTCAGCAAATACTTTACTTTTCGAAATAACATTCATCAATGTAGATTTACCCACGTTGGTGTAGCCAACTAAAGCAACACGTACCATTTTTCCACGATTACCACGTTGTGTGGCCATCTGCTTATCAATGGTCTTTAATTTGTTTTTTAGTAAAGTGATACGATCACGAACAATACGTCTATCTGTTTCAATTTCGGTTTCCCCTGGTCCACGCATTCCAATTCCCCCTTTTTGTCTTTCAAGGTGAGTCCAAAGCCCAACTAGGCGAGGTAATAAGTATTGGTATTGCGCTAACTCAACTTGCGTCCTAGCATAACTAGTTTGTGCACGTTGTGCGAAAATATCTAGGATTAAATACGTTCGGTCAATAATTTTTACCTCAAGTAATTTCTCAATATTTTTTTGTTGAGAAGGTGACAATTCATCGTCAAAAACTACGGTGTCAATATCATGTTGCTCGACATATGCACGAACCTCTTCCATTTTACCAGTTCCAATAAATGTTTTAGAATTTGGCATATCCATCTTTTGCGTAAAGCGTTTCATTACTTTACCACCAGCAGTATGGGTAAGGAATTCTAATTCGTCTAAGAATTCGGTCAGTTTTTCTTCATTTTGTTCGCGAGTGATTAAACCTACTAAGACGGCCTTTTCATAAGCGATTTTTTCTTTTTCTAGCATTTAAAGACTAAATATTTCTACAAAGATACAATATTCGTAATCTAGTGTTTGCTTTGTCGACTATAGCTCTTGTATTTTTGTAGTTATGGCAAATAAGAATTATTTTAAGAAAAGAGACACTTCCTTATATACAGTAGGCTTTTATAATTTAGAGAATTTATTCGACACTTACAATGATCCGAATACTCTAGATGATGATTTTCTTCCCGAATCTGAAAAGAGATGGACGAAAAAACGTTATGATAAAAAAATCTACAAAATAGGTACTGCTATTTCTAATATAGGCTTTCGTAACTCAGGTAAAGCCCCAGTTATTCTGGGATTATCTGAAGTAGAAAATAAAAGAGTGCTTCAGGATTTAGTAAAGTCAAAACATTTGGTGAATAAAAACTATGGTTTTGTACATTTCGATTCTCCGGATGAACGAGGAATAGATGTAGCTTTAATTTATCAAAAAGCTTTTTTCGAAGTTATAGATAGTGAAAGTATTCATGTAGACGTATATAACCCAGATGGAGCTAAAGATTACACGCGAGACATTTTAAAAGTAAGTGGGTATTTGAATGGAGAGAAAATACATGTGTTAGTGAATCATTGGCCTTCTCGAAGAGATGGAGCGGATATTACGCAATACAAAAGAGTAGCTGCCGCTGAAAAAAATCGTGAAGTTATCGGGGCGATCCAAAACGAAGAAGGAGAGGAAGCTAAGATTATTGTGATGGGTGATTTTAATGATGATCCGTTTGATGTTAGTTTGACTCACTTAGCAAAGCATGATTTCTATAATCCAATGTTGAAATTGTTAACGAGAAGAAAGGGGAGTTTAAGTTTTCGAGGAAAATGGAATTTATTCGATCAAATTTTATTTAGCAATTCATTTCATAAGTTCGAAGAAGGCACACATTCTTTTAGTTGTGCTAAAATTTTCGATGAAGACTTTTTAAAGATTTATAAAGGAAGAAGAAAAGGCACACCATTTAGAACCTATGCAGGAAGGAAATACCTAGGGGGTTATAGTGATCATTTTCCTGTTTTTGCACAATTGAAGTTCAATGGGTAATTCAGGAGATCAAAATTCCGAAGGAGTCGGTAAGGACATAATCTTACTATGTGTTGGCTTACTTTTTATTAGTACTACTGGTGTTTTAGCGAGATCTATTCAATTATCAGCGATTCATATTATTGGTTGGCGATCTGTTTTCGCAGCTATATTTTTGATGCTGTTTTGTAAATGGAAAGGTTTCTCTTTAAAACTAGAGAAGCAAAAGTTTTGGATGAATTTAATTGCGGGTGTACTTTTGGGAGTGCATTGGGTTACCTATTTTATTTCGTTGAAAATGTCTAGTGTAGCCGTTGGAATGTTAGCGCTTTTTACATTTCCTACAATAACCTCCTTGTTAGAACCTGTAATATTGAAAACAAAATTTTCTGTTTTTCATCTATTTCTAGGAATACTAGTATTGTTAGGAATTTACTTTTTAGCACCAGACTTAAGCTTAGAGAATGATATGTTTAAAGCAGTGTTATTTGGAGTTTTTTCTGCGGTATGCTTTTCAATAAGAAATATCTTAATGAAACAACAAGTAGCCAGAGCTAACGGAAGTGTATTGATGACATGGCAACTTATTGTAGTAGGAGGGGTTTTATTACCCTATTTGATTTGGGATTTTAAGCGGCCTAGTTTTGGAGGCGTTTCAGGTATTTTAGCATTAGCATTACTAGCTACCGCGATTGGACATACTTTATTCGCTTATAGCTTAAAGAAATTTTCTGCTACCACTACTAGTATTATAAGTGGTTTACAACCCATCTTTGGTATTATTTTAGGGTATATCTTCCTAAAGGAAGCTCTTGAATGGAATACATTCGTCGGAGGAGGGTTAATCTTATCGACAGTATTAATAGAAAGTTATCGAATGTTTCGAGTTGCTAAAAATAAGACCCCTATATTTAAGTTATAAAAGCGAAACCTCATAGATCTCAAAAGTCTATGAGGTTTTTACGATTTAAACCATAAAATGCAACATATATTAAGTTTACTTTTCTATTTTTTCTTCGTTTCAAAATGAAACCGTAGCTAAGTGCTATGCTTTAATTTTACGCCTTGAAAAAGCGAAAATTAATTCTAAATATTTATGCTGCATTTTATGATTTAAATGTATTAGAAAATATATTTTCCGAAATTTTTAGTTTCAAAAATTTACAAGTCACACTAAATAAAGTACTTAGTATTAATTATCATTTCTAAAATTTTCGGATACTAATGATCTTTAATATACAAAAAGAAGTTTTTCTGAGCTCATTGTTATGTGTTTTATAATAAACTTATATCTCCCTTACCTTCTCGTATGATTTCAATTTCATCATTAGAAAAATCGACTACAGTAGAAGGAACATTACCCCCGTAACCACCATCGATAACAATATCTACGAGTTTATCCCATTTTTCGTGAATTAATTCTGGATCTGTGGTGTATTCAATAATCTCGTCATCATCTCGTATCGATGTATTTACTAATGGGTTCTGTAGGTTTTTTACAATTGCTTGACATATGGAATTATCTGGAACACGAATACCTACGGTTTTTTTCTTTTTAAAAGCACCCGAAAGCTTGTTATTACTGGACAAAATAAAAGTAAACGCACCAGGAAGACATTTTTTTAAAATCTTAAATATCCAGGAGTCTATTTGACGGACATAATCCGAAAGATTACTGAGATCGTGACATATAAAAGACCAATTGGCCTTCTCTAACTTTATGCCTTTTAATTTCGCTAATCTTTGTAGGGCTTTTTGATTAGTTATATCACACCCTAAACCATAAACTGTATCCGTAGGGTAAATTACTAACCCTCCATTTCGAAGTGTTTTAACAACTTCATTTACGGCTTTTTCATTAGGATTTTCAGGATATATTTTAATCAGTTTCGCCAAAATTTTAGATTTATCAGTTCTCTATAAGATACGGTTTTGTAAGTTAAAATGCAACTGATCCTCGAAATATTACAGTTCAGCGCATTGTAATTCAAAAATATACTTAGACTAAATCTGAATTATATTCAATTCTGAAATAATATGATTGTAATGAAATGGATAAAGATTTTAGCTAGTTCAAGGCACAAAATTTCAGGATGGTCTTAGTTATGGTTAAATTTTATAACGTAGAAATAGTAGAAAAGATGTATCGTTTTAACAATTATACTATTTCCGAAATAGTATTCTATATTAGAAAATCTATTACGGTCGTGATCTATTGCAAAAAATTATTATAAACTGTATTTTTATTTAGGATAACGATGCTCTGCTGGAATTAAGAAAACATTGTCTTTAATGCATATTGTTAATAGAAATGATATTAAAGTCAGAAATATTTGATAGGGTATAGATTGTCAGTGTTTTAGTGTGCTTTATTGGATATTCTAAATGAAGTTATTCTATCAGTTTCTCTAAAGCATTTTCTTTGTTTTCAATGATAATTTTCCATTGTTGATCCCCTTTGTTTAGCAGAAAGAACAATTCGGAAATCAATCGATTTTCGGCATTAGATTTGAAATTTGAGTTCTCAATTTGTTTATACAGTCGTTTGCGAACTTCTTGATCTATTTTGTTATAATCTGCTGCTTTAAAAGGATTTAGATATTCTTGTTCTATATCATAGTACTCCAAAGAAGGATAGATGTTGAGGGCTACTTCTGGGATATGAGTAAGCACTATAGTGTTGCTTTTAGGATCTGTAAAATACTCTAGTTCTCTCAGGTTGTAGGATAGCGTAGCTTTCGCTTTCACTAAAACCACTGCTTTCTTTTCGGACGTAATCCAATCGAGGTAGAATTTCTTTGCATCTTTATAGGTAATGATATCAGAAAATCTACCTTCGGTTATAATAAGCTCACTTACATTTTTTAACTGTTCCTGTACCAGTTCAGTTCCATCTACTTTGTTCGTTTCTTCAGGTTCTTTGTACTTAAAAATAGCATAAAAGATAAGTAGCCCAAGAGTGATACCGATCAAAAAATTTTTCATCGAGTAGTTTTATTTTTAAATATACTCTTTTTTAATCCAGAGTTAAGGTTTTTGTAAAGGTGGATATTTCGCTAAAATAGCAGTTACTATTTCGTTTACACGCTCGGTTTTTGCTTCGGGTCCTTCTGCTAATGGGGCTTTTCCGATTCCTTGCCAAACTAATTCGTCTTTCGAAGTATCGATAAGGTCAATAATTAATATTCCTTCGATAGTTTCGTAAGTGTCATAAAAGGTATTTCCGAACCAAAAAGGATTCCACCATCCCCAACCAAAACCGTATCCAAAACTAGGATTAACTTGAACATTCTTTTCTGCTTTAGTAGAAAAATTAATCAGTAAATCAGGCGTAGAGGATTTTGTCATTCCTCTTTCGGTAAGATTTCTATCGATAGCTCTTAGGATACGTTTTTTATCTAAATCACTAATTTCTACCTTGTCGATTCCCTGTTTATGAAAACCAAAGGATTTGTAATTAGAGAATATAGCTTGAGTATCATAATCAGATTTTACTTGTACGGTAGCACAAGAAGTAAGAAGTAAGGCACTGGCGATTAGTATGTATATGTAAGATTTCATATCTAGGAGGATTTAAGTTTATTATTAATAATGTGCACAATAATTATACCAGTTGAATACAAGATTTTCTTAAAAAGTAATCCGTTAGGTTAAAAATGGAATGCAAACTAAAAAAGCCTTAATTTTGTTGCCTGTTTTCTAATTTTCAAGACCATGAGTACGATAGTAGCAATTGTAGGGAGACCTAATGTTGGTAAATCCACTTTTTTCAATAGAATGATTCAACGTCGCGATGCTATCGTAGATGCTGTGAGTGGGGTTACTCGAGATCGTCATTACGGGAAAAGTGAATGGAATGGTCGCGAGTTTTCACTGATCGATACCGGAGGGTATGTTGTCGGTAGTGATGATGTTTTTGAAGCAGAAATTGATAAACAAGTAGAGTTAGCAATAGAAGAATCTGATGCTATCGTTTTTGTAGTAGATGTAGAGTCTGGGGTTACAGGAATGGATGAAGATGTGGCAAACTTACTTCGAAAAGTAAAGAAACCGGTCTTCTTAGCTATTAACAAGGTTGATAATGCTATGCGTGTTAATGATGCGGTAGAGTTTTATAGCTTAGGTTTAGGTGAATATTATTGTATTTCGAGTATTAATGGTAGTGGTACAGGTGAGTTATTAGATGACCTTGTAAAAGCATTACCCGAAAAGGAAGAACGTCCAGATGAAGATTTACCCCGTTTCGCTGTAGTGGGACGTCCTAATGCAGGGAAGTCTTCTTTTATCAATGCTTTAATCGGAGAAGATCGAAACATAGTGACAGACATTGCTGGTACTACCAGAGATGCTATAGATACAAAATACAACAGATTTGGTTTTGACTTTAATTTAGTTGATACTGCGGGTATCCGCAGGAAGGCAAAAGTAAAAGAGGATTTAGAGTTTTATTCTGTGATGCGTTCGGTTAGAGCAATAGAACATGCAGATGTTTGTTTACTAGTTGTCGATGCTACTAGAGGATTCGACGGGCAAGTTCAAAATATTTTTTGGTTAGCAGAACGAAATAGAAAAGGAATCGTTGTTCTTGTTAATAAATGGGATCTTATAGAAAACAAAGAAAACAATACTCCAAAAGAATTTGAAGCTCATATTAAAAAGCAATTAGAGCCATTTACAGATGTGCCAGTTGTTTTTATATCTGCTTTAACAAAGCAACGTATTTTTAAAGCTATTGAAACGGCTGTAGAGGTGTATCAGAATCGTTCTCAGAAGATTAAGACAAGTGTGATGAACGATACTATGTTACCTATTATCGAAAATTATCCTCCGCCAGCTTACAAAGGTAAGTTTGTGAAAATCAAATATTGTATGCAGTTGCCAACACCGCAACCTCAATTTGCATTCTTTTGTAATTTACCACAATACATTCGTGATCCTTATAAAAGATACGTAGAGAACAAGCTTCGTACAGCATTTAATTTTACAGGGGTACCTATTCAGATATACTTCCGAAAAAAGTAATGTTATGAGACTATTACTGTAAGATGTGTTTTTTTACTTACAAATAATCTAAAATTTAACATAATTTCCTACAGTTAACATTGGCATAACGTAGACAAAACATGAAAATAATACATTTTTTTTGCACTTCAGCTAGTATCTAAGTAATTCAACAAATAGATGCTGATTTTTATTAGAACTACTTCGTTTGCGTAGTATATTTGCAGCGTCAATGAAACAACAGGAATGAAGGCTCTAAAAATTATATTCGTTTTTTTTATGTTAAGCTCGAGTGTTTTTGCACAGAGAATTGTAAACACAGTAGTTTGGCAAGCTAAAACTAAAAGTGGCGGATTATTTATTGGTGTAGCGAAGAATAGATATGGGGCAAGGAATGCTATTAAAGAATTAATGGTTGATAAAGCAGGTACTAAATACGAATTCCACTTTACAAATATCGAAATCGTTCCAGTTGTTACATCGAATAAGTATAGAGATGCTTTCGAAGCGTTTAAAAGTGATCATTCAGTACTTAAGTATAAATATCTTTCTAAGATTGAATTAATTGCATTAGAGTATGTAAAAGATAATGATTTGCATATGGCAATTAGCTTTTATCAAAATGCCAGTAATGTAAAGAATAAAGATCTTATTAAAATGCATTTGGCAAGATTACATACGAACTATACAAAGTATATGTTTAACGCAGAACATCCAGAAACAATAGTTTCTTTATCTAATTATTAATATTAGTCTCAAAAATATTTTTACAGCGATATAAGAGTTGTCGTTAATATAAAAACATAATTGAGTATCTGAAAAAGAAAATCCAAGACTTGAAAACTCAAATCTCGGACATATTTATAACTAAATTCTAAAAAAAAATAGGCTGTTTACTGAATGCACCTCTTTTGGTATGTTAATGTAAAATTTCATGATTTATTTTTAATGTTCTTCGTTTCCAAATGGTTTTATTATGACACCTATGCTAAAAATAAACCCATCTGTTGGTGCATAAATTTCAGGAAACTCTGGATTTTCATGTGGTGGTAAAACCAATGGTGAAAATCTACTTTGTCTTCTATCTGTGAAGTTTTCGAAATTTACAAAAGCACTACCAAATTTGAAATTACGCATTAAAAGTAACCCCATTGTTACAAAGTCTGTTGTTTCCTTACCATTTGATAAAAATTGTTTTCCAGTATAATATGTTTCATAACCTACTCTCCATTTTTCAGATTCGTACATCAATACGCTTCCTACGTTATATTTTGCTGTTAACGGTTTTTGAGGGTTTCTAGCCAAATAATTCAATCTTGTATCTATCAGCGCATAATTTAAAAACCATCTAAAGTCTTTATAAGTGAATTTTATGTTTGTTTCTGCTCCTTTACTCAAAATTTCATCGGTTGCATTTTCAAATGCAAAAAATCCGTTATCTGCATTGTTTAATAACAATCCATTGTTTATTGCTGAAACATATAAAAGCTGATTGATTGAGAAACCAATAGTTTCAAATAAACGTGTTTGATAATTAAAATCAAGATTTAGACCATAAGAATGTTCTGCTTTTAAATTAGATTTATCAATATTAAGTACATTTTCAAAATTGATGAATTCTGCTTCTTCTATAAATATATCAGGTATTTTGTAACCTAAACCTCCACCTATTCTGCTTGAAAACCCACTATCATTTTTATATAACAATGAAACTCTCGGCAGTGGAAAAAAACCAAAATCTGTATTGTAATCTACTCGTAACCCAGTTTCTAAAATCCAATTATCTGAGATATCGAATATGTTGTTAGCAAACATTCCATAAGTTATATCATTTTGGTCTCGTTGTAAAATTGCATTATCATTTTCATCAAAGTTTGAAGTGTATAAATTTGCTCCAAAAATCCAATCTGCTTTTGAAGATGTTTTTTGATAGTTTATTTCTGTAAAGGTGTTGATTTGTTTACCATCAAAGTTAAAATTTGGAATAGTAAGATTTCTATCAAAAAATGAAATACTATTTTTAATGTTAACAGAACTTATAGAATCTACCTGAGTTTTGTACACTGCTTGACTACTTATTCTTTTCGAGATATTCTCTTCTGTATATTGATGAATTCCATTTTCACCATTTTCTATTTTGGTAATATCTCCACCAATTCTATCGTCATAAGTTCCATTAAGTCCAATCCAAAATGTTGTTTTTTTTGATGGATAATAAAAGAATTTTGGATTGAAAGAAATCGAAGTTGTTTTTGGTAAATTACTAAAATCATCATTTTCTGAGTCATAAGCTTTTTGATAATGCCCCGACCCATATACTGAAACACCAAAATTTTCATTTCGTTTACTATAAAATACATTTGTGGTGCTACCCAACGCTTGTGTTTGCGTTAACATTATATCTAAAGCAGGTTTTTCATCAGGTGTTTTAGAAACCATATTTACTAAACCTGCAATTGCTCCACCACCATACAGTGTTGATGAACTTCCTTTAATTATTTCAAACTGTTGTAAATCTAAAGGTGGAATTTGTAATATACTTAATCCACTAGAAAAACCACCATAAAGCGGAAAACCGTCTCTTAAAAGTTGTGTGTATCGACCATCAAGTCCTTGTATTCTGATATTTGTGCTTCCACTACTTAAAGAAGTTTGTTGCATTTGAATTCCTGTACTTTCACGAAGTACCATTGAAATATTTGTTGGGTTCATTATAGCTTTTTCGCCTAATTCTTCTGCGCCAATAAATTCTATTCTTGTTGGAATTTTCTTTACAGTTCTTGTACTTCTTGTAGATTGTATAACGATTTCTTCTAATTCATTTTCGTCTGATTTAAGTTTAAATGAAAAGACCTTTTGGATTCCAATATCAATTGTGGTTTCTATGGTTTTAAAACCTACATATATAATTTTTATAGTTTGATTTCCATTTGGAATTTTAGAAAATGTAGCAATTCCATTAAAATCTGTTACAGCTCCTTTTTCTAATTCTTCAAAATATATCGTTGTACCTAATAAAGGTTCTTTTTTGGCTTCTGAGATTACTTTTATTTGTATGTCAGATGTTTGTGCCTTGGTGAAAAAGCACAGGATAAGAGTGAGCATTGTGCTCAGTATGTATTTATTCATTGAAAACTATGAAAATTAATTAACTAATGTATTTGGTTTTTTATTTCTTATTTAGCTAATTAATTGTGGCGGTTGCCAGATATTTGAATGAAAATTAAATCTATATATTGATAGATAAACAGATGAGTTTTTTGTTGAAATTTGGTTGTTAAAACCTATTTCAAAAGTTTGAATTGGCTCACATGTAATTGCAATTCCACAACAATTACAAGCACACGTTATTGGGCAAGTATCATCATTGTCATTTTGATGATTATGTTTAGTAGTTATTTCGTTTTCGTGTTGGTCTTTGAAGTTACTTCGGTCAGAGCAAGGTTTTATTAACGAAGTAAGTATTAATAATGATAGTATGACAGTAATTAATTTCATTAAGCCAAAGATAGATATTTAATACAATGGTATTGTAAAGTTATTTCTTAATTCTATTTTGTGTTCTGTTTTTGAGCGTTGGCAAAAAATAACTCCTTTGTTTTTTAGGCGATGTCTCTTTGTGGCTAGAAAAAATAAATGTGCTGTTTGTGCGGTTGACTTTCCTCCTCTTTTTTATTACAACCATATCATTTCAGAACTGATGTTGTCAGAGTGTGAAGATAGTTTTAAAAAGTAGCTCACCACAGCTTTTGATTCAAAATATATAGGAGGTATAAAACAAACAGGACTATCAAAAATTGACAGCCCTGTTTGTTTTTTGGTTGAGTTTAGAAAAAAACTCTTTCTTTTAAAGTATATTAATAAAAAGACCATCATCAGTCTTTTCTACTTTTGCAATATTATTTTTGGTAAGTTCTTTTATCGCTTTATCCCATTTTTTATTCGAAAGTCCCGCTGCTTCTTTTAGAATAGAAAGCGCTACAGGGTTCTCTTTCTTTAATGCTTCTAGCACAGCTTTAGCATCATCACTAATGGGTACTTGTTTTACCTCAGGTTTCATTTGTGGGAAGAATAGAACTTCTTGAATCGATTGATTATTGGTTAAATACATAATCAAACGATCCATTCCTATTCCTAATCCAGATGTAGGAGGCATACCATATTCTAAAGCTCTAATGAAGTCTTGATCGATAAACATCGCTTCGTCATCACCTTTTTCAGAAAGTTTTAATTGCTCCTCAAAACGTTCTCTTTGATCAATAGGGTCATTTAATTCTGAATATGCATTGGCAACTTCTTTTCCGCAAATCATCAATTCGAAACGCTCTGTCAATTCGGGATTGTCTCTATGTGTTTTACATAAAGGAGACATTTCTTTAGGGTAGTCCGTAATGAATGTTGGTTGGATATAGTTTCCTTCACACTTCTCACCAAAAATCTCATCGATCAATTTTCCTTTACCCATGGTCTCATCAACTTCGATATCCATTCCTTTAGCAGCCTCACGTAATTCTTCTTCGGATTTTCCGTTGATATCAAAACCCGTAAAATGCTTAATACTATCAGCCATGGTTACACGAGCATATGGAGCTTTAAAATTTACTTTGTGTGCTCCAAAGATAACCTCGGTAGTTCCATTTACAGCTAATGCACAATGCTCTAAAAGTTGTTCTGTGAATTCCATCATCCAGTTGTAGTCTTTGTAGGCTACATAGATTTCCATGGCTGTAAACTCAGGATTATGAGTTCGGTCCATTCCTTCGTTACGGAAGTTTTTAGAAAACTCATATACTCCTTCGAAACCACCTACAATCAATCTTTTTAGGTATAATTCGTTAGCAATACGCATGTATAATGGAATGTCTAAAGAATTATGATGTGTAACGAATGGTCGAGCAGATGCACCACCAGGAATTGGTTGTAAGACAGGAGTTTCAACTTCGAAATATTCACGATCGTTAAAGAATTGGCGCATAGCATTAAATAGCTTAGTACGCTTAACAAAGATTTCTTTAACCTGTGGGTTTACGGCAAGATCTGCGTAACGTTGACGGTAACGCATTTCTGGATCTACAAACCCATCGTAAGTATTTCCTTCACTATCCGTTTTTGGTAGAGGAAGCGGTTTTAGAGCTTTACTTAAAAGTGTAAAGTTCTTAACCATCACCGTTTTTTCACCTACCTGAGTAGTGAATAATTCTCCTTCGATACCTATAAAGTCACCTATGTCTAATAACTTTTTATAGATGTCGTTGTATAATTCTTTATCCTCGTTAGGACAAATTTCATCTCTATTGAAATATACTTGTATGCGCCCTTTTCCATCTTGAAGCTCGGCAAAAGAGGCTTTTCCTTGAATACGACGAGACATTAATCGCCCTGCGATTACTACTTTTTTTCCTTCCTCGAACTCCTCTTTAATAGCTTTCGAAGACGAATCTACCGGGTATAAGGCAGCTGGATAAGGTTCTATGCCTTTACCGCGAAGGGTATTTAATTTTTCTCTACGTACGATTTCTTGTTCGGATAATTGCATACTTAAAAATTTAAGAAATGCAAAGATAGATAAGTTAGTTTTTAGAATGAACTCATCTCAACTTTTTCTGTTTCATGAAAATGCAGGGCAAACTCACACTTTAAGTTTTAAGACTTTTAGTAGATATTGTTGTTCATAAGCACATTTAAGTCTCTTGCCTTTAATGCCTTGCTTTTCTGTTTTTTCCTTTTTCAAAAGATTTAACGCAATTTTACTTAGTATGGAGAAATTTTGAGCAGCATTTCCTGCTCTTTTTCTTGATGCATCTTCGGAAAAAGCAACGTCTAACACCCAATGTAGACTATTCTCAATAGCCCAATGTAACCTTATGTTTTTTTGAAAAGCCTGAGCTGTATCGTTTAAACTTGATATATAGTATCTAGTAGCAGTCTCTATGGGTTTATTGGAGTTTTTGAATTCACGAGTGCTTTCTATT
>CALFUO010000084.1 GCA_937929895.1 uncultured Aquimarina sp. | reverse complement strand
TAATAACTAAAAAAGCAGATGAGTGTGTGGCATGGATATAAGTTTTCTATATTTGTGCTCTGCAACAAACTAAACCTAAGATGCAACATTCTATGGAATATTTAGATTTTGAACTTCCGATAAAAGAGTTAGAAGAACAATTTTCAAAAGCTTGTGCTATTGGAGAAGAAAGTGATGTGGATGTGTCAGATACATGCAAAAACATTACAGAAAAGTTAGAGAAGATAAAAGGAGATATATACAAAAACCTTTCGCCTTGGCAAAGAGTACAGTTGTCTAGACATCCAAATAGACCATATACTTTAGATTATATTAGAGCAATCTGTGGAGATACTTTTATCGAGCTTCATGGTGATCGAAATGTAAAAGACGATAAGGCTATCGTCGGAGGTTTCGGAAAGATTGGAGATCAGACATATATGTTTATTGGTCATCAAAAAGGGAACAATACTAAAACGCGTCAGTACCGAAATTTCGGAATGGCTAACCCAGAAGGGTATCGTAAAGCCTTACGCTTAATGAAAAGCGCAGAGAAGTTTGATGTCCCTGTAGTATGTTTTGTAGATACACCAGGTGCTTATCCAGGTTTAGAAGCAGAAGAGAGAGGTCAAGGAGAGGCAATTGCTCGTAATATTTTCGAGATGGCTCAATTAACAGTCCCTGTTTTAGTATTTATTATTGGAGAAGGAGCTAGTGGAGGAGCATTAGGAATAGGAGTAGGAGATAAAGTACTGATGTTAGAAAATACGTGGTACTCAGTGATTTCTCCAGAATCATGTTCTTCAATCTTATGGAGAAGCTGGGAATATAAGGAACAAGCGGCATCAGCATTAAAGCTTACGGCAACTGATATGATGGAACAAAGCTTAATAGACGAAATTATCAAAGAACCTTTAGGAGGTGCTCATAGAGACCCAGAGGCCACTTTCGAAATCATAAAAAATAAAATTGTTGAAGAATACCACAATTTAAAAAATGTTACAGAAAGCCAATTGATCTCTAGAAGAATTGATAAATATTCCAATATGGGAGTTTATCAAGAGTAAATTTTAGGCTAAAATAGAATCAGTGAAAAATCCAAAGCCGACTGGGCTTTGGATTTTTTCGTTATCAACAAAAAAAATAAGTTTTTAACAAGCTTATTGACAGCCTTACGTGGAAATAATCGTAACTTAAAAAGGACTGGTCAATTAACAATTTTTTTACATTCGCCGTATGGAAAGTACTCGCTCGATTGAAAATGTAAACCCTGTAAAAGGTAACGTAGTTACCTTGCAAAAAGGAAAAATACCGCCTCAAGCAGTTGATTTAGAAGAGGTTGTTTTGGGTGCGATGATGATAGATAAGAAGGGTATCGATGAGGTAATTGATATTTTAAGCCCAGATGTTTTTTACAAAACAGCGCATCAGTATATTTTTGAAGCAATCGTTCAGTTATTTGAAGATTCTAGTGCAATTGACTTATTAACAGTTGCGAACTGTTTGAAAACACAAAAAAGATTAGAGCAAATTGGAGGTGAATTTTATTTAATTCAATTAACCCAGAAAGTAGCTTCTTCGGCACATATTGAATTTCATGCGCGTATTATTCTTCAAAAATATATTCAGAGAAGTTTAATTAAACTTTCTAATGAAATTATAGAAGAGGCATATGATGAAGGTACCGATGTATTTAATTTATTAGATAATGCCGAGGCAAAGCTGTACGAAGTAACGCAAGGTAATATCAAGAGGTCTTCCGAAACAGCACAAAGTTTAGTTACTCAGGCTAAAAAGAAGATCGAAGAAATAGCCAACCAAGAAGGGATGAGTGGTATACCTTCTGGTTTTACAAGACTAGACGATTTGACCTCTGGATGGCAGCCTACCGATTTAATTATCATTGCAGCTCGTCCAGGTATGGGTAAAACAGCTTTGACACTTTCTATGGCTCGAAATATAGCAGTAGGGCAAAATATTCCTGTTGCATTTTTCTCTTTAGAGATGGCATCTGTACAGTTAATTACGCGTTTGATTTCGTCGGAAACAGGGCTTTCTTCAGAAAAGTTACGTACCGGTAAGTTAGAAAAGCACGAGTGGGAGCAGTTAAATGTTAAGGTAAAAGATCTAGAGAAGGCACCATTGTTTATTGATGATACGCCATCACTTTCTATATTTGATTTAAGAGCAAAAGCACGCCGTCTTTCTTCTCAGCACGGAATTCGAATGATTATGATCGATTATTTGCAATTAATGACAGCTGGTGGGGCAGGGAAAAATGGAAACCGCGAACAAGAAATCTCTTTAATTTCTCGTAATCTAAAAGCTCTAGCAAAAGAATTAGATGTACCCGTAATAGCGTTATCTCAGTTATCACGTGCTGTAGAAAGTCGTGGGGGATCAAAACGTCCTTTACTTTCCGATCTTCGTGAATCTGGGGCGATTGAACAAGATGCAGATATTGTATCGTTTATTTACCGACCAGAATATTATAAGATTGAAGAATGGGATGACGATGAAGCGGCTCCAACAAAGGGGCAAGGAGAATTCATTGTTGCAAAACACCGTAATGGTGGGTTAGAAAATATTCGTTTAAAATTCGTTGGAGAACTCGGTAAGTTCGATAACTTAGATGAATTCAACGTGCCGCAAGAGTTTCAATCTAAAATGAACGATAATCCTTTTGAAAGTGATCCGTCGACACCAACGGCAGATCCTGGTCAGGCTTTTGGTAGTAGCTTTAATGATAGTTTACCACCAAGTCCAGCTGATGACGTTCCTTTTTAGAAAGGAAAGAATTAACTAGCATAAGAAAAGAAGTTGCCTATCTGGTAGCTTCTTTTGTTGTTTTATAAATCCCATACTTTTGGTTACCTTCACTTTATAAGAAGAGATAAAGAATTTATGTTGAAAAATTTTATAATATTTATATTTCTAATAACCTCTACGCTAAAGGCTAATTACATCTTATTACCAATGGATGAAGATAGTCAGCATAATCATTTAAAAGCTTATGGTATTACTTATTGGGTGATTCAGAAACAAATGAAAGCAAAATGGTTGTTAAATTATCGAGGTGGTTCTTTTTTATTACCCTTTGATTTAGATATTGAAAAAGAATGTAAAGTTCGTGGAGTGTCGTATGAAATTCTTTCTGATGCAGAAACTAATTCAATGTTAAAAGATATTAGCAGTCCATCACAGAATATGGAGGCTATAGTGTTAGAAAAAGCTCCTAAAATTGCAGTGTATTCTCCCTCAGGAAAACAACCTTGGGATGATGCGGTGACTATGGTATTGGCTTTTGCAGAAATTCCGTATGAAACTATTTATGACAAGCAGGTGTTAGATGACGAATTGATAGTGTATGATTGGTTGCATCTGCATCACGAAGACTTTACGGGGCAATATGGAAAGTTTTATAAAAATTATGGGTCTTCAGCTTGGTATATCGCTGAAAAGAAAAGGCAAGAAAATTTAGCAAAAGAGCTGGGTTTCAATAAGGTTTCGCAATCTAAATTAGCTGTGGCTAAAAAGATAAGAGATTACGTTATTGGTGGCGGTTTTATGTTTGCTATGTGTAGTGCTACGGATAGTTTCGATATAGCACTTAGTGCAGAAGATGTAGATATTTGTCAGGCAATGTTTGATGGAGATCCAACAGAGCCTGGGTTTCAGAGTAAAATCAATTATAGAAGAACGTTTGCTTTTAAAAATTATATTCTAGAAAAAACATTACGCTATGAGTTTTCGGATATTGATATGACAAGTAAAAGAAAAAATGTTCCGAAGGAATTGGATTACTTTACATTGAAAGACTATTCGGCAAAATGGGATCCGATTCCTACTATGTTATGTCAAAACCATACAAGTTTAGTGAAAGGTTTTATGGGGCAAACAACTGCATTTGATCACGAAATGGTAAAGTCTAATGTGTTGATTTTAGGTCAAAATAAAATTAATAATGAGGCTCGATATATACACGGAATAAAAGGGAAAGGTTTTTTTACATTTTATGGTGGTCACGATCCAGAGGATTATCAACACCGCGTAGGTGACCCTAAAACAGAATTAGAACTGCACCCGAATTCTCCAGGATATCGTTTGATACTAAATAATCTTTTGTTTCCTGCAGCAAAAAAGAAGCCGCAGAAAACGTAATCATTAAAAGCGTTTTCTTTTGTAATGGTATTCACTCATATTTGGTAACACCATTTTGTCATTAGTGTTCGATTGAATTAGTTGAGTTCTTTTACCTGTATAATAAATAATATCCAGTAGGGGTAAGAGTTTGTTATTCGAAGGTTAAATGGAAAATGCTTCAAGCGTAGTAATTACTTCTTCAGTATCATCGGTAATTGACAATTGAAGGTTACTGTATTTTTCTTGATTGTTCAATTTATCCATTAAAGGGTAAATAGGTCTTTCTTTTGTCCAGTAATCTTTATTTAAAAAGATCATAGGGCTAGAAACTTCAAAACTTAAGTAGTGGTTTTGTGTAGCATCTTGGAAAATTTCTTGAATCGTTCCTGCACTACCAGGAGTAAATACAATCCCGCCTTTAGCTACTGCTAACAAACCGTCTTCGCGTACACTATTGGCAAAGTATTTCGCAATGTGAGTAGCAAAAGGTGTCGGTGGTTCGTGACCATATAACCAAGTCGGAATACCAACACTTTCAAAATCTGTTGTTGGATATTTGGCAAAGACTTCGAAACTTTTGTCTAACCAAAGCTTGTCGTTGTATTTTGGAGCTTCGGCTAAAATAGAAATAGCATCTAACAGTTCAGATGCTGGTTTACCAGCAAACCAGGCCCCGACATGCGTAGCTTCCATAGCTCCAGGACCACCACCAGAAAGCATTAAATACCCCTTTTCGGTAAGTTTTTTACTTAATACAGCTACTTCAGTAAACCCTTGATCTGCACGAGAGAGTCCATGCCCCCCCATAATAGCTATCTTCTTATCATCACTGTATTGATCTAGAAAATCGTATAAGGCATCTGTGATTGAATGATCGTGTAAACGTCTTCCTAAGGTTTCTTTAATATCCCAAGCCTCTTTTCCTGTTTTTATAAAGTGGTCATAAACTTTAAAGTCCAAACAGTCTTCATAAGATTTTGGAGAACCCAGTTTATAGTCTTTATATAAATCTTCTGTAGTGTAAAGACGATTCACATAGCAATTGTAAGGCATTCCCATTTTTGGGAATAAGTAATTGTTGTGATATAGTGAGCAAAGTAAGTCTGGGGGAACTTCACAACCCAAAAAAATACAATCATCAAAAGTTAGATCATTTGTGTCTAAAATAGTAAAATCTAAATTTTGAAAAGCAAATTTTGAGAGTGTCTTTGTTTTATCAATGAGTTGTTTAAGTTCGTCTTGAGATTCTATTTCGATGTAAGTCATGTTATAGCTTTGAGTCTCGAGCTATCAGCTGCGAGCATTTTATTGCTAAAATATTGAAAACATCTTTGATGTCAATTGAAGATTTTGGTAGTTAGATTAAAAAAGGAAAAAGCAGATGGCTCGTAGCTAATAGCCCATAGCTAATAGCTGCAAGCTATTACTTATATTTGCACTCTTAATTTTAAGATCAATGGCACAGAAACCTTCTTTACCAAAAGGAACTCGAGATTTTTCTCCGATTGAAGTAGCAAAACGTAACTACATAAAAGATACGGTACAAAAGCATTTCAAGAATTTTGGTTTTCGTCCTATAGAAACTCCAAGTTTTGAAAATAGTAGCACCTTAATGGGGAAATATGGAGAAGAAGGAGACCGTTTGATTTTTAAAATTTTAAATAGTGGAGACTATTTGAAGAAAGCTAACGAGCAAGACTTGGTCGATAAGAATAGTCAGAAACTAACTGGTCAGATTTCAGAGAAAGCATTGCGTTACGACTTAACCGTGCCATTTGCACGTTACGTAGTACAACACCAAAACGATATAGAATTTCCTTTCAAAAGATATCAGATACAACCTGTTTGGCGTGCAGATCGCCCTCAAAAAGGACGTTATCGCGAGTTTTACCAATGTGATGCCGATGTTGTTGGTAGTAAATCTTTATGGCAAGAAGTAGAATTCGTTCAGTTATACGATAATGTATTTACGGATTTAAAAGTAGAAGGCGTTACGATTAAAATGAATAACCGAAAAATTCTTTCGGGTATTGCAGAGGTAATCGGGGCAAAAGACAAACTAATTGATTTTACGGTTGCTCTAGATAAATTAGATAAGATCGGTGAAGATGGTGTAAAGAAAGAAATGATTTCTAAAGGAATCACCGAAGGAGCTATCGAGAAAATTCAACCTTTATTTTCTTTTTCTGGAAGTTTTAGCGAAAAATTAGCACAGTTAAAAGAGCTTCTAGCTACTTCGGAAGAAGGGTTAAAAGGAGTAGAGGAATTATCTTTTATCATTGAAACTATTGAGACTTTAGGCTTGAAAACAGCAACCTTAGATTTAGATGTTACTCTTGCTCGTGGATTAAACTATTACACGGGAGCTATTTTCGAAGTAGCAGCACCTGCAGAGGTGAAGATTGGTTCTATCGGTGGAGGTGGTCGTTACGATGACCTTACTGGAATTTTCGGATTAAAAGACGTGAGTGGAGTAGGAGTTTCTTTCGGTTTAGATCGTATTTATTTAGTGCTAGAAGAACTAGATTTATTCCCTGAAGCGGTTACAGAAACGACCAAAGTGTTCTTTATCAATTTCGGGGATGTAGAGGCTTTATATTGTTATAAAACTATCCAGCAATTAAGGGCAGTAGGAATTGCAGCGGAGTTATACCCTGATACTGCTAAGATGAAGAAACAAATGACGTATGCTAATCGTCGTCAGTTCCCGTTTGTGGTTTTAGCAGGAACTACAGAGGTGGAAAATAATCAGTATACGGTTAAAGACATGTCTAAAGGTTCTCAGGAAACTTACGATTTAGAAGGACTTTTGAATTTGGTAAAGTAACAGGTAGCTCTTATGAAAGGTGGTATTTACAAAGGAATTACAATTTCTTTAATAGCTGTTGTGCTAGCGAGTCTGTATTTTTACGGAAAAGAAGGTATGTTATCAGCGATTTTTCCATCAAAAGTTAAATTTCCTAACCGAGAGTTAAACGAATTAGGGGAAAGGCATTCTATTCACCAATTCACGGTTAAAGATTTGTATGGGAATGATTTTGATTTTTCGAAATTCAAAGGGAAAAAGGTGATGATTGTAAATACTGCTTCTAAATGTGGGCTGACACCCCAATATAAAATTCTTCAGAGCATTTACGATAAATACAAGTCAGAAGGATTTGAAATTATCGGATTCCCTGCAAATAATTTTATGTTTCAAGAGCCCGGTTCCGAGACAGAAATAGGTGCGTTTTGTGAGAAAAATTATGGTGTAACTTTTCCTATGATGTCAAAGGTTAGTGTCAAAGGCGATGACAAACATTCTATTTATCAGTTCTTAACACAAAAGTCTAAAAACGGCGTATTATCAACCTCTGTCAAATGGAATTTTCAAAAGTTTTTAATTGACGAACAAGGTTATCTAGTCACTTCAGTAGTACCTGCGGTAAAACCTAATCATTCAAAAATTATAAGCTGGATTCTTTCGAAATAATCAATTTTCTAATCAGAGAAATTTGTCCAAAGTGGTAATAACTATGTTCAATTACTGCCATAATATTTCTCTTATATGTTCCGTAACTTTTATTGGTCTTTATAAAGTCTAAAATACCTCTTAGATAGTAATTCAGATGATAAGTGAGTAAGGCAACCGTATTTAGAGATTCTATTTTTTGATTGGCTTGTAACCATGTTATATTCTGAATCTGACTTTTAATATTAGTATTGGCAATAAACTTACCATCTAGACAAGCTTCTTTTAGTCGATCTGCAAGGAATTGCGCTTGTGACATATCAACTGAAAAAATTAGGTTCTTTAGCTGCTTTTAAAAGCGGTGTAATGATATCACTACTTTTTCCATCTTGTAAATGGGGTAGAGGAGATATTTGGTGATTTACTTTTTTGTCGATTTTAAAGTTTTTAGAAACAGGTTTGTAATTATTACAGGTAACATCAGCTCTTTGCAAGACGGCATTCCCAGTAGATAGATTGTAGTCTATAAAGAGAGAATTCTCACACGGAGTATTAATCTCCTGAGTATAGCCAATCAATTCGAAATTTCCATTTTGGAAACGGTATTTGTTGGTCGTTTCCCATTTCGAGTGACTTTCACCCGAATGATTCACAATAAAAATGCCATTTTGTATATCAATTCCTTTAAAGGGGTCACCTACTACTCCCTCCATTTTACTTTCTAAGATACCTTCTCTGGTCTTTTTCCAAAGTGTCCAGTTATTCGAATTATCCTTCTTAAAGAATTGAATTTCTCTCTCAATTCCTTTACTGCTTACTATCGACGTATTAAAAACAACAACTTTTTCATCAATTCCGTCATTATCCAAATCTCCAATAGCTTCTTCAAGGGGAGTAAATTTTAGCTTAGAGGTGGATACAGGTTGAGGGGCTGCAGTTGGGTTTTCTTCAACAGTTATATGCTCTTGCTCTAGAGCAGGAGTTTTAGTTTCTTTTTTACAGTTAGTTAATGCTAATATTGATATTAAGGGAAAAAGTAATGTTAATTTTCTAGTCATAAGATTAGGTTTCTAAGACTAGGGTTTCAAAGATTAGTCTTTTTTATTGAATAAAAAGATCTCTTCACTACCTAGTCCAGTAAGTTGTTTAATACTAATATAAACATAACGAATTATTCCGAACATAATTAACATTGAGGGAATTACGATGATAGGGTAGCTGTATAAAGTCATTTTTCCTAACTCATCATTAAAGGCTTCAGTACCTGTTGGACTCTTTACAAAATATTTAGCCAAAACGAAATTTAGTACAGCCGAAAGCATAAAGGAAAGGAATAAATAAAAAGAAGCTTTTTTGATACGTTGATCCAATTCTTCTTGTTGATTTGCTTCTAGATGTTCGTTGATTTCTGGTTTGTTAAAGATATCGTCGTGGTATAAAAACTTGGGTGCTAGAGGCATCTTTGTGTAATTCGAAAAATAAATGACACAACCGATAATAAAAGGAATTGCAGCTTCTTTTATGGCAATCAAATCCGTAGAAAGTTTCAGTACCCCCACAATCCCCGAAAGAAGTATACTTACGAAGCCTAGTACAGAAATAAAGTTCTTTTCTTTTTTTATAATAAGATCATAAAGTCCATAGACAAAAGGAAGCGATAGGGCTATAATTAGTATATGTACAGAATTTAAACCTAAATCGTAACGTTCAGATAGTTTGGCTCCCTTCATTAAAATAATTGCAGGGATTACTATGTTCGCCAATAAGTTATTTAATCCGTTGTCTTGTTTTTTCTTTTCAGTCATTATTAATAGTTCTAGGTTCGTAGTTCTTGGTTTATAATTTAGTGTCTGTGCACTAGAAACTATGAATCAAGAATCATAAACTTACTTCGGTTGCAAAATTACAAAAGGAATAATCATTTCCTCTAACGAAACGCCACCATGTTGGTAGGTTTCTTTGTAGTAACTAACATAATGATTATAGTTATTAGGGTAAGCAAAAAAGTAATCATCTTTGGCAAAAATAAATGAACTACTCATATTAATAGCAGGAAGTTTTACTGATTTAGGGTCTTTAAAAGCAACAACTTCTTTGTTTTCGTAGGTTAAACTTTTTCCTGTCTTATAACGAAGGTTCAGACTTGTATTTTTATCTCCAATTACTCTAGAAGGCCTTTTCACATTAATAGTCCCATGATCAGTAGTTAAGATTAATTTGAAGTTTAGGTCATTTGCTCGTTGAATGATTTCGAACAAAGGAGAGTTTTTAAACCAACTTTCAGTTAAAGAACGGTAAGCTTTGTCATTACCTGCTAACTCCTTAATAACTTCCATTTCTGTTTTCGCGTGCGAAAGCATATCAACGAAATTATACACAACTACCGTAAGGTCATTGTTGACACAACCTTTAAAATTATCTGCTAATGTTCGCCCGTTTCTTTCATTGGTGATTTTGTAATATTCATGAGAAAAATCACTTCGTAATCGTTTTAATTGGCTTTCTAAAAATTCGTTTTCATTCATGTTTTTCCCTCCTTCATCCGTGTCATTTAACCATAAATTAGGATGTTGTTTTTCCATGTCTAAAGGCATCAGTCCAGAAAAAATGGCATTCCGAGCATATTGTGTTGCAGTCGGGAGAATGCTACAATAAGGTATTTCTGTCTCTTTTTTATAAAATTTAGAAATGTAAGGTTCAATAGACTTCCATTGATCGTAACGTAAGTTGTCGATCACTACGAATAGTGTAGGTTGCTCTTTACTTAATTCTGGAAGTACACGTTTTTTGAATAATTCGTGTGATAATAAAGGAGCTTCATCTGGGTCAGAAAACCAATCTTCGTAGTTTTTATCGATGAATTTACAAAATTGATTATTAGCTTCCCCTTTTTGGGTTTCCAAAATTTCGAACATACTCGAATCCTCGATGTCTTCTAACTCTAGCTCCCAACGTATTAGACGTTGATACATTTCTGCCCATTCTTCGTAAGAATTTACCACAGCCATATCCATGGCTATTTTTCGAAATTCTTGTTGATAATTTGCCGTTGTTTTTTCGCTGATTAACCGAGAATGATCTAAGTTTTTTTTGAGAGAAAGAAGAATTTGATGAGGGTTTACGGGTTTAATTAGGTAATCAGCAATTTTATTTCCAATCGCTTCTTCCATTATGTATTCTTCTTCACTTTTAGTAATCATTACTACAGGAAGGTCAACTTGCTTCTCTTTTAGCTCATTTAGGGTATCAAGACCTGTCAGACCAGGCATATTTTCATCAAGGAAAACGATATCATAATTATTTTCGTCTATTAGCTCTAAAGCCTCGGTTCCACTAAGACAAGGAGTAACGTTGTAGTTCTTTTTTTCTAGGAATAGAATGTGAGGTTTCAATAAATCAATTTCATCATCAACCCAAAGTATTTTGATATCGCTCATGCGGTGTTTTTTTGTTAAATAGATGTAAATAAGTAACGCTAAAAGTATTCGAATGTTACCCATTTAGCAAAGACTTCAAGTTTATATTTGTAAGAGAGTTCTAAAGTGTTACCAACTTTTAAGAAATCACAACAACATGGAAACTAGAAACAAACTAAAAAATCTTAATGATCCAATTTACGGATTTATCACTATACCTAACGCACTTATTTTTGACCTAATCGAACATAAATATTTTCAGCGTTTACGTAGGATTACGCAAATGGGGATGTCTTACATGGTATATCCAGGGGCACATCATACACGTTTTCATCATGCTATAGGCTGTATGCATCTAATGCAGCAAGCGATTCGTGTGTTAAGATTTAAAGGTGTTCTAATTTCCGAAGCAGAGGAAGAGGCAGTGTTAGTAGCGATTTTATTACACGATATAGGCCATGGTCCTTTTTCACATGCTATGGAACAGAGTATTGTAGAAGGAGTAAGTCACGAATATATTTCGCTTCAATTTATGGAAGCGATTAATGAAGAGTTTAAGGGCAAGTTGTCTTTAGCGATTCGGATTTTTAAAGGAGAATATTCGAGAGCTTTCTTACATCAATTAATATCGAGTCAACTAGATATGGATCGTCTCGATTATTTGAAAAGAGATAGTTTTTATACAGGGGTAGCCGAAGGAAATGTAAATAGCGAAAGGCTAATCACTATGTTGAACGTGTTAGACGATCAGTTAGTAGTAGAAGAAAAGGGAATTTACTCAGTAGAAAAGTTTTTGTTATCACGTCATTTAATGTATTAACAAATGTATTTGCATAAAACAAGTTTAGTTGCTGAAAACTTATTGATACGTGTTTTAAAACGAGCTAAGTTTTTAATTAGTCAAGGCTTTGAACTCCCTGGCACTAGTCCATTAAAGTTTTTTATGGAACATAAAATTGATGCTTTTTCATTTTCGTACGAAGTCTTAAAACGTTTTTCGTATTTAGATGATTACGATATTATTTCTTCCGTAAAAGAATGGATAAGTGTTGATGATACAGTACTAAGTGAACTCTCGAAAATGATTATAAATAGAGATTTATTAAAAATAGAAATGTCTAATAGCCCCTTTTCTTTAAATAATCAAGTAAAGCATATCAAAGAAACGTCTGTTAAGTTTAATATTTCAGAAGAAGAAGCTGAGTATTTTGTTTTTGCCGATTCAGTATATAATCAGGCCTACAATATTCAAAAACAAAATGTGCAGATTTTATTTAAGAGTGGTGAGGTCAAAGATATTGCCAATGCTAGTGATCAGGCAAATATTCATGCATTATCAAATAAAGTGACAAAATATTTTATTTGTTATCCTAAAATGAAATAAGTTTTAGAACCTGAGTTTATAGTTTCTAAAAATTTTGATAAGTTCAATAGGGATCTTTAGAAAATCGATCAACCTAATTTTTGATCCAGCAATGTCTTTCCATCGATTTAAAGGGATTTCTTCAGCGATATTTTCAATATTGTAATTAGATACTTGTTGTATCCTAAAAAAGATTTCGACATCAAAAATCCACTTTGTTTTAAAACTATGATCGAAAAGTTGCAAAGCCAATTGCTTTTGAAAAAATTTAGCACCACATTGAGTATCGTAAACGCGTAGTTGCAATAATTTGCTGACTAAAGTAGCAAAGAAACGTCCTAAATAATGTCTATGAGTCTTTCTGTTTATATTAGAGCCAAGTCGTTGAAACCTTGAACCAAAAATGAATTTTTTTTCATTAGAAAAGAAAGAAGTTAAGCGTTTAACTTCCGCTAAATCAGTGGATAAATCAGCATCTAAATAACCATACCAATTTGAAGTTATATTTTTCAGGGCATAAACCATTCCTTGTCTAACAGCTTCTGCTTTTCCTTGGTTTACGTTTATTTCCAAAACGGAGAAATTATCAGGGTTTTTAGCCTTAAGCTTTTTTAGGATAGAAGAGGTATTGTCTGTACTACCATCGTCAACAAAACAGAAGTGAAAGCTAGAGTCTGTTTTTGAGAAGTTTAAGAATGCCTTCTGATCAAGTCGTATTTCTTCGTTAAAACAAGGAACTATAATGGTTGTGTTTTGCATATTAGACTTCTATCTAGGGATTCCATAAACTCTTTAAACGAAAAAAGTTTTAATATATAAAAATACAACTAATAAACGTTGTAAGATTAATCGCATTCTAATGTAACCCCATCAAGTTTCCAGTAAATACTGTACCAATAATTATAGACGTAATGAATATCAGAACGGTCAAGATCTCGTGGGCAAATAGTGACAGGGAAATTTTTAAAACTAAGAGGCTTTAAAACAACACGACTATTAAAAGGTGCTTTAGAAACAATTTTGGTGCGTTCTTGCATGGCAGTATCATATAATAAAGCTCTCTTTTTTCCAAGGTCTTTTATGGCATTTATATTGTTGTTACTGCCTAACAATAAAGAACAGCCAATAACAAGTAAAATTAGACGTAAATTTTTATTTAAAGTTAGGTTACTAGCAATAGTGGTATTGTTGAATAGCGTAAGGAGAAAATATGAAAAGCCAAGAATGAAGAAAAAATTAACAGTGTGTCTTGCTCTTGGAGGAAGCGGGACTCCACTAGTTATAAAACCACTAAAAAAAGCTGTAATTATAGCTAAAGATAATATGTAGAAAACCAGATATGGGTTTGCCTTAAAAATTATATTTTTTTGAAAATTAGTAAGGTGTTTGATTTCTTGAAATAGTAAAACAATAAACAGAATGATTAAGCCACTCCAACCAATAAAACTCATACCGTACTGAAATAAAGACATTATAATAGACTTTAAAAAAGTCAATACACTAGAAGGATTGTTAATTCTATTACTAGAGGCAGATACAAAAGGTATTACGATTGCTACAAAAAATGATAATGTTACCACTAATAGGTTGATGTGTATCTTTTTTAGGCTAATACTATTTACAAGAGTTATTAGGCCTATGGTAACAGCCAACAGTAAAAAAGTGGTTTCACTTGTGCCAACGAGTAGTATAGAAAGAATGGATGCAAAGCATGTGTTTATTATTAGTCGTTTCTTTCTAATAATTCTAATGATACTGATAAGTAATAAAGTACCAAAAATGTTTGCTAATTGGTAGTTAGCCGTTGTGGACCACCAATATAAGCCTTCACTTACTAATGACATTTGAACGATATAAATGCAGAATAAAGTTAAAGCAAAACGAATATTAATATTAAACTTCTTAATCTCTAAAACTTCTTTAACCAGCAGGTATATTGAGGAAATTTGTAAGAATATAGAAATAATAGGGAAGATGTTGTACAGGAAAGCATATTGACCATGTAAAATATCAAAACTTTGTACCATATTGGTGACAAACCTACCATTGACTCTATGAAATAATTCCTTTTGTGCATTCCAAAATCCTAGCTCGTTAGCTATCGCTGCAAAAGTGTAGTCATCAGCATATGGGTGAATAAACTTGCAAAGTAATAGAAACGGGACAAGCATTATTATACAAGACAATAGCAGTAAATTGTCTTTTGTGAATTGAAGAAGTCGAGTAAAATGCTGTTGTAACATTACTTATTGTATTTAAATTCAAAATAGTCACAATACCAAATATAGTTTGAAAGATAGATAGTCAACAGAAAAATTATAAACTACTTATTGTAAAACCTGTTGAAAAGGAGGATTTAATAATAAACCTCTTCTGTGGGAAACTACAATCATTTTTATATTTTTGCCACAATGAAATTTACAGCCAATCAAATAGCAGGTATACTCGAAGGTACTGTAGAAGGTAATGAACTTATCGAAGTTTATAAACTTGCGAAAATAGAAGAGGGTACAGAAGGGGCATTGACCTTTTTGGCTAATCCTAAGTATACTCAATATATTTACGACACCAAAGCTTCTGTAGTAATCGTGAATAACGATTTTGAAGCTGATAAAGAAATCCAAGCGACACTGATTCGTGTAGAAGATGCGTACAAAGCTTTTTCACAATTGTTAGAGTATTACAATATGATTAAGCTGAATAAAGAAGGTATAGAACAACCTAGCTTTATTGCAGAGAGTGCTTCTCACGGAGAAAAGGTGTATGTTGGAGCATTCGCTTATATTGCTGAAGGTGTTAAGATAGGGGACAATGTAAAGATTTTTCCCAACGTTTACATCGGAGAAAATGTAGTTTTAGGGAACGATGTTATCGTTTTTGCTGGAGCAAAAATATATAGTGATTGTGTAATTGGAGATCGCTGTGTAATTCATAGTGGGGCTATTGTTGGAGCAGATGGTTTCGGGTTTACACCAAACGAAAAAGGAGAATATCAAAAAGTTCCTCAAATCGGAAATGTAATTTTAGAGGAAGATGTAGATGTAGGAGCTGCAACAACAATTGATAGAGCGACATTAGGTTCTACAATTATAAGAAAAGGAGTGAAATTGGATAATCAAATCCAAATCGCACATAATGTGGAAATTGGTGAACATACAGCAATTGCAGCACAAACAGGTGTAGCAGGATCTACTAAAATTGGTAAGCACTGTTTAATCGGTGGTCAAGTAGGTATTGTAGGGCACATAAATATTGGTGACGGTGTAAGAATCCAAGCACAATCAGGTATTGGACGTAATGTAAAGGACGGAGAGGCACTTCAGGGATCTCCTGCTTTAGGATATTCAGATTACAACAAGTCCTATGTTCATTTCAAGAACCTCCCTAAAATCGTAAATAGAATCAACACACTAGAAAAAGCAAATAAATAGTTACTACTGTGAAACAAAAAACTATTCAAAAAGAAATTACGTTAACAGGTGTAGGTTTACATACTGGTAACGACGTAACTCTAACTTTCAAGCCAGCACCATCAAATCACGGATACAAATTCAAGCGTATAGATTTAGATGGAGCGCCAGAAATAGAAGCTAGTGCTGCTTATGTTACAAGCACGCAACGTGGTACTAATATGGAAAAGGGAGAAGTGGTAATTCAAACTTCTGAACATGTATTAGCTGCTTGTGTCGGTTTAGGAATCGATAATGTCTTAATAGAATTAAATGCGCCAGAGCCTCCAATTATGGATGGTTCTAGTAAGTTTTTTGTAGAAGCATTAGAAAACGCTGGTATCGAAGAGCAAGACGAAGAAGTTGATGAGTACATTGTTACAGAACCAATTTCTTTTAAAGATGAAAAGACAGGAAGTGAGATTTTAGTGATTCCTTCAGATACATATCAGGTAACTGCTATGGTAGATTTTGAGACTAAAGTATTAGGTACTCAAAATGCATCTTTAGAAAATATAGAAGATTTTAAAACGGAAATTTCTGAAGCACGTACTTTTAGTTTTCTTCATGAATTAGAAATGCTTTTAGCGCATGGACTAATTAAAGGAGGAGATTTAAATAATGCCATCGTTTACGTTGATAAAGAGATCAGCGAAGAAACTATGGAGGCATTGAAGAAAGCTTTCGATAAAAAAGATATTAAGGTGAAGCCAAATGGAATTTTGGATAATCTTACATTACATTACCCTAACGAAGCTGCGCGTCACAAATTATTAGATGTAATAGGTGATTTAGCTTTAATAGGAACAAAAATTAGAGGTCGAGTTATTGCAACGAAACCAGGTCACTTTGTCAATACGGAGTTTGCAAAAGAAATGCAAAAACGTATTAAGAAAGAGCGAAGAAACTACGTGCCAAAGTTTGACTTATCGCAAAAGCCATTGATGGATATTCATCAAATTATGGCAACATTACCACATAGAGCTCCGTTCTTGTTGTTAGATCGAATTATAGAAATGTCCGATTCTCACGTAGTGGGAATGAAGAATGTTACTATGAATGAACCATTTTTTAATGGACACTTTCCAGGAGCACCAGTAATGCCAGGAGTATTACAGGTAGAGGCTATGGCGCAAGCTGGGGGGATCTTAGCATTAAGCATGGTTCCTGACCCAGAGAATTATTTAACATATTTCATGAAAATTGACAATGTTAAATTTAAGCAACAAGTACTTCCTGGTGATACATTAATTTTCGATTTAAAATTAATTACGCCTATTAGAAGAGGTATCTGTCATATGGCAGGAAAAGCTTATGCAAATAATAGACTAGTATCTGAGGCAGAGCTAATGGCTCAGATTGTTAAGACAAAAAATAAATAATATAACCCAAGAAACAACACTACTATGAATCAGCCACTTGCTTATGTACACCCTGGAGCAAAGATTGCGAAGAATGTGGTAATAGAGCCTTTCGCAACTATTCATAATAATGTAGTTATCGGAGAAGGATCTTGGATCGGTTCGCACGTAACTATTATGGAAGGTGCACGAATCGGTAAGAACGTAAATATTTTTCCTGGAGCAGTAATTTCTGCAGTTCCACAAGATAAAAAGTTTGATGACGAAGAGACGGTAACAATCATTGGTGATAACACTACTATTCGTGAGTGTGTAACTATTAACCGTGGTACTACAGATCGAATGAAAACGCAAGTTGGTGACAACTGTTGGATCATGGCGTATTGTCACATTGCCCACGATTCTATTGTAGGTAATAATTGTATATTTTCAAATAATACAACATTGGCAGGACATGTTACCATCGGAGATTTTGTTGTATGTGCTGGCATGGTAGCTGTACATCAATTTTGTAGTGTGGGTAACCATGCTTTTGTAACAGGTGGATCGTTGGTCCGTAAAGATGTTCCTCCGTTTGTAAAAGCAGCTCGAGAGCCTTTAGCTTACGTAGGTATCAATTCGATAGGATTACGCCGAAGAGGATTTGATAGAGATAAGATTACTGAGATTCAAAATATTTATAGAATCTTATATCAAAAGAACTATAATAACACCCAAGCAGCTGAAATTATCGAAGCAGAAATGGAAGCTAGTTCGGAGAGAGATGAAATTTTACAATTCATAAGAAACTCTCAAAGAGGTATTATGAAAGGGTATTTTCAGAAATAAAATGATCTCGTGTAAGACCACGAGATTATATAATAGATAATTAATGTTTATTTCGGTCAATCTTGGGCTATTTAACCTTTTGATGCGGCTAATAAAAACAACTAACAATGGCAAATACAAGTGATATTAGAAATGGGTTATGTATCCGTCATAACCACGATATTTATAAAATTATAGAGTTTTTACACGTTAAGCCGGGTAAAGGTCCGGCTTTCGTAAGAACTAAGTTAAGAAGTGTTACTTCTGGGAAAGTTTTAGATAACACTTTTTCTGCAGGTCATAAAATTGATGAGGTTCGTGTAGAAACACATAAGTTCCAATTCTTATACAATGATGCAGAAGGTTATCATTTAATGAATCAAGAAGACTATAGTCAAATTGCTTTACAAGAGTCTGCCATCGATCGTCCTGATTTATTAAAAGAAGGAGACGTGGTAACAGTAATCTTAAATGCAGAAGATGGAGGTTCTCCATTATCAGTCGAGATGCCGGCTTCTGTAATTTTAGAAGTTACTGCTACTGAGCCAGGTGTTAAAGGTAATACTGCTACCAATGCAACTAAGCCTGCTACTGTAGAAACAGGTGCAACTGTAATGGTTCCTTTGTTTATTAACGAAGGAGACAAGATCAAGATCGAAACAGCAAAAGGTACGTACAAAGAGCGTATTAAAGAGTAATATTTTAGTAAAAAGTATTAAGTATACAGTACAAAGACTTTCAAATCTAGTTTAGATAATAGGTATTTATATTTTAAACTATTTAGTCTTAATACTGTATACTTAATACTAAATACTTATAAAGAATGAAATTTCCCCAGTCCTATACTTTAAAGCAGATTGCAGATTTATTACAGATTCCTTTTGTAGGAGATCCTAATTTTTTGGTTTTAGGATGTAATGAAATACATAGGGTAGAGGCAGGAGATATAGTTTTCGTAGATCACCCTAAATACTACGATAAAGCATTGCAAAGTGCTGCAACTACCGTATTAATAAATAAAGAAGTAGATTGTCCAGAAGGAAAGACGTTATTAGTTTCCGAAGATCCATTTAGTGATTTTAATAAACTTTCGAATTACTTTAAACCTTTTCAGCCAAGCACAAATTATATTTCAGAATCTGCTAGACTTGGTGAAAACGTAATTATTCAACCAGGTGCATTTATTGGAAATAATGTAAATATTGGAAATAATACCGTTATTCATGCTAATGTTGCCATTTATGACGGTTGTGAAATTGGAAGCAATGTAAATATTCACGCCAATACAACCATTGGTGGAGATGCTTTTTATTATAAAAATAGACCCGAAGGATTTGATCAATTACTTTCTACAGGAATTGTAAAGATCGAAGATAATGTAGACATAGGTTCTAACTGTAGTATAGATCGTGGTGTATCGGCAATTACTCACATCAAAAAAGGAACTAAGATTGATAATCAAGTCCAAATAGGTCATGATACCATTATTGGCGAAAAATGCTTGATCGCTTCTCATGTTGGTATTGCAGGTTGTGTAAACATAGGAAATCAGGTTACTATATGGGGGCAAGTAGGTATTACGAGTGGTATAGATATTGGTGATAAAGTCGTTATTTCTGCTAAATCAGGAGTATCAAAATCGCTAGAATCTGGTAAGCACTATTTCGGTATTCCTGCGGACGATTTTAGATCTAAGTACAAAGAGATCGCGAATATTCGTCGAATTCCAGAGCTTATCGAAAAAGTGAATAAACTTTAATGTTCGTTTCTACTCGCATAGAAGATCTTTTTTCAAACAAAACGTTACTAAAGGAAATAGAAGAAGTTTCATCGATGGTTCAGTTCGATGCAGATACTGAAATTGTTACTTATCATCAGTACCCCAAAGCCATTCCAATTGTAGTAGAAGGTTTAGTCAAGGTTTTACGAGAAGATAATGATGGAGGTCAGTTGTTTTTGTATTACATAAATCACAATGAAACCTGTGCAATGACCCTAAAATGTGCTTTAACTAGCGCGGCAAGCTCTATTAAAGCAGTCACAGTACAGTCTTCAAAAATAGTATTAATACCTGTTCAGTATTCTAATGAATGGATGGTTACATATCCAGAATGGAATACCTTTATCATCAATTCACTTTCTTATCGATTCGAAGAAGTGTTACTTACTTTAGATGAGGTCATGTTTAAAAAGCTAGATGATCGTTTGTTTAAATATCTTCAAGAAAAATCTCTTCATTTTGAGACTAAAATATTACAGATTTCACATCAAGAAATTGCTGACGATTTACATAGCTCTCGAGAAGTGATTTCGAGAATCTTAAAACAACTAGAAAAGAGGGAGATATTAGTTCTCGGTCGAGGTAAAATTACTCTTATGTGACTCAGATCACTGTACAAAGTGTATGATGCATTTATTTTTGATAAAAATTAATTATTATGTTTATCAAAAAGAATATGGGGACCGCGGATAGAATAATTCGCATTTTGTTAGCTGGTTTAGTTGGTGTATTATATTTAAATGGGGTTATCTCGGGGATATTAACTATAGTTCTTCTTGTAGCAGCTGTAGTTTTCATCGTGACGAGTTTTGTGAGTTTTTGTCCTCTTTATCTACCATTTAAAATAAGTACCTTTAAGAAGAAATAGTTCTATTTATGAAGCATTTGTCGTTACTTTTCTTATTCTATCTTCATGTTTGTTTTGGACAACAGAAAGTAGACAGTAAGCTTTATGGTACTATGTTAAAAAGTTTGTTGAGTCATTCCGTGTCCGAAATAGATGTAAAAACTGCTAAAGAAAACTTAGGGAAGGCGATCTTTTTAGATGCAAGACCACAAAACGAATATAGAGTAGGGCATATTGAAAATGCAAAGAGAGTAGGTTACGAGGACTTTTCAATGGAATCTGTAAAACATCTAGATAAAGAACAACCCATTATTGTGTATTGTTCAGTCGGTTACAGGAGTGAAAAGGTAGCAGAAAAATTAAAGGTCAAAGGTTTTAAAAATGTCCATAACCTATATGGAGGACTATTTGAATGGGCAAACCAAAATGAGCCTATTTATATCCAAGAAAAAAAGACAGATAGTATCCATGGGTATAACAAACTGTGGGGCAGTTGGATGAAGAATAAGTCGAAAATAAAAGTATACCGATGAAGTATTGGGACATATTTAAGAGAGGATATACAGATTATTGGAATTACTTAAGCTCTGAAATTCTGTACCCTTCTTGGCATAATTACTTTTATTGGTTGGTAGCTTTGTCTCTGCTAGTGTGGTTGCTAGAAATTGTTTTTCCATGGAGAAAACAACAACCCATTTTTAGAAAGGATTTTTGGTTAGATACTTTCTATATGTTTTTCAACTTCTTCATCTTTTCATTGATTTTATTCAATGGACTGTCGAATGTCGTAGTAAATCTATTCGATGATTTGTTATTTCTTTTTCATGTAACCAATAAAGTAGCTTTTAATGTACAATCATGGCCCAAATGGTCTCAGTTGGTATTAATGTTTGTTGTGGCTGATTTTATTCATTGGAATATTCATAGATTATTACATAAAGTACCATGGTTGTGGCAGTTTCATAAAGTACATCATTCTGTAAAAGAAATGGGATTTGCGGCTCATTTACGTTTTCATTGGATGGAAACAGTGGCCTATAAGAGCTTACAATACCTTCCTTTAGCAATGTTTGGTTTTGGTATAGATGATTTCTTTATCATTCATATCATTGCGATTACGATTGGACATTTAAACCATGCGAATTTAGGGTGGTCGTATGGCCCTTTAAAATATATCTTCAATAATCCTAAAATGCATATTTGGCATCATGCCAAAAAGTTGCCTAAAGAAAAGCATTACGGAGTTAATTTTGCGATCAGTCTAAGTATTTGGGATTATATTTTTAGAACGAATTTTGTTCCCAAAGAAGGAAAAGATGTTGTTTTAGGATTTCATAAAGATCAGGATTTTCCTACTACTTTATGGAAACAACTACTATATCCACTATCTAAAAAAGAGTAGTAAAAAACATTGAAAAAATACTTACTCATGTTTTTACTACTTAGTAATTAATACTTACATTAGACTCAACTAAATATTTATCAAAAAAATGAGTGTATTAGTAAATAAGGATTCAAACATTATAGTACAAGGTTTCACAGGAAGCGAAGGAACTTTTCACGCTGGTCAAATGATCGAATATGGAACAAACGTGGTAGGTGGAGTTACTCCAGGTAAAGGAGGGCAAACACACTTAGATCGTCCAGTATTTAATACGGTGGCTGAAGCTGTTGAAAAAGTGAACGCTGATGTTTCGCTAATTTTTGTGCCGCCAGCATTTGCTGCCGATGCAATTATGGAAGCTGCAGATGCAGGAATCAAAGTTATCATTACTATTACAGAGGGTATTCCTGTGGCAGATATGGTAAAAGCTGCGGATTATATTAAGGATAGAGACTGTCGTTTAGTAGGTCCGAACTGTCCAGGGGTTATTACTCCAGGTGAAGCAAAAGTAGGTATCATGCCAGGGTTTGTATTTAAGAAAGGAAATGTAGGTATAGTTTCTAAATCAGGAACATTAACATATGAAACAGCTGATCAGGTTGTAAAGCAGGGATTAGGAATTACTACAGCAATCGGAATCGGAGGAGATCCAATTATTGGAACTACTACAAAAGAAGCAGTAGAGCTGTTAATCAACGATCCAGAGACAGAATGTGTTGTGATGATCGGTGAAATCGGAGGTCAGTTAGAAGCGGACGCTGCACGTTGGATTAAAGAAAGTGGAACAACAAAACCAGTAGTAGGATTTATCGCTGGAGAAACAGCTCCTGCTGGTCGTACAATGGGGCATGCTGGTGCTATCGTAGGTGGTTCTGATGATACTGCGGCTGCGAAGAAAGCAATCATGAGAGAGTGTGGAATTCACGTTGTAGACTCTCCTGCAGAAATCGGTAAAAAAGTTGCAGAGGTTTTAGGGTGAAAAAACAACTTTAAAGGATTAAAAAAAGCGCTATTCCCTTTGTGATTAGCGCTTTTTTTAATCCTTTATAAAGTCTTCATATTCATAAAAGAATAGCTCCATTTGGTTCATATTGTCGTACAAAAAATCTTGTACTTTTTCCCAACAATTACGATTATAGATATTTACATTGTCCATTTGAATATAAACACGTGATGAATGTTTTTTATATTCATCGTAATAATCAGGAGCCATTACAATATTGGGGAAATACTCTGTTTTTAAGATTTTTTCTAAACTCCAGAATTTCTCGTAATAATACTCTTGTATCAAAAGATCGTCACTATCTGCGACTAAAGCTACTTGGGCTATTTTGTTATTAAACGTAAATTTTAAACTTACTTCTTTTATTTTAGTGTAATATAAAAGCCATTTACGAGGGTAAATTTCACCAAACTCGATCCAAAAATCTTGTCGTAATTTTTTAGCATCATCTTTACTAAACATATTTAGTTAAAT
Organism: uncultured Aquimarina sp.; assembly: GCA_937929895.1. Taxonomy (GTDB): domain Bacteria; phylum Bacteroidota; class Bacteroidia; order Flavobacteriales; family Flavobacteriaceae; genus Aquimarina. The sequence continues at coordinate 22,531 of CALFUO010000084.1, read as the reverse complement.
AAAATAAGCAATTGTTATTGCTGATAGAATCGAAATCAATTTAGCAATATTATACTTGTGTCCTTCGCTACTTTCAAATAAGATTGTTGTAGAAATATGTAAAAATATACCAACGACTAAGGCGTTGATTTGTTGATAATATTCCATTAAAAAAGAAAAGTGAGTAGCCGCAAAAGAACCCAGTGGTGTAGCGATTGCAAAAAGCAAAAGAAATAATGTGATTTGTTTTTTAGAAAAATTAGATTTTAGTAAAAAAGTAGCTAAAATCATTGCTACAGGAATCTTATGGATTAGAACCCCTAATAAAATTTCATGTCCTTCATGGATTGGGAATCCTTCTAAAAATGCATGAATAAACAAACTTCCAAATAATAAAAAAGGGAAACTATCTTCTGCTTTAGAGTGGTGAACATGTCCATGTTCGGTGCCTTTAGAAAAGTATTCTAAAAAAATTTGAATTAGCATCCCACCAACAATAAACAACCCTGTAGTTTTCATATTCGCACTATGCTCGTATACTTCGGGAAATAAATTAAAAATCGTAGTAGCTAATAAGAAACCTCCACTAAAAGAAAGTAAAATTTTTATTTGCTTTGGTTTTTGTGGCTTTAAAAAATATACCGTAGTAAAACCTAAAACAACAGCAAGGAAAGGGAGTAAGTAATGTATCATTGAAAAATTAAGATAAGTCGAGGAGAAGTATTTATGTTAAATTTAGAAAGGTTGTAGTCACCAAAAACTTCAAGTAAAGTTAAACCAGCTGCGTCAAAATATTCTTGAAAATTTGCTAATGAAATCGCTTTTACTTTTTCTGTAAAAGAGAAATTTTGATCTCGATCTGTAAAGTTAATTTGTTTGTTTATAAAACCATTATCTACAAAACGTTTGATGTGAAACATCAATCCATCTATAGTTTTTTCTTCTGAAGGGACTAAATTGTTAATTACTAGCTCTGCATTAAAAAAGTCGATTACCCCAATACCATTTTCTTTAAGGTCAGCTTTAATACCTTTTATGGTATTAAAATTATCTTCTTCGGTATCAAAATATCCAAAACTTGTAAATAAATTAAAGACAAAATTGAATTTGGAATGATAAGCTTCTGTCATATCATGAACGTCAAAATTTAGGCGGCCGTTTGCAAAAGTTCTGGCATGGTCGATACTATTCTTTGATAAATCGATACCTGTTACATTATAACCTAGACTATTCAAATAGATACTGTGTCGTCCTTTTCCGCAAGCTAAATCTAATATAGTTTCATCTTCTTTTATGCTGAGATGTTGGGTCAGGTTATCCATAAACCGTTTAGCTTCTGTATAATCCCTATTTTTGTAAAGTTGGTGGTAGTACGGAGTATCGAACCAAGAGGCATACCACTTTGCAGTTTCATTTGACATAGTACAGCAAAATTAATGTATTTTTGTCTGTTTCGTCGTTGTTGCTTTTACATATTTACAGGAATGAATTATAAAATGGTTGCCAAAACCTTTTTCGGTTTTGAAGATTTATTGGTTGAAGAATTAGAAACCCTAGGCGCTCAGAACGTTGAGAAAGGGAATCGTATGGTTAGTTTTTATGGAGATAAAGGTTTTATGTATAAAGCCAATTTGTGTTTGCGCACGGCTTTGAAAATCTTAAAACCTATTGAAGGAAAGCGAGTACAAACCCCAGAGAGTCTTTACAAATTCGCTCAGAGTATAGATTGGAACGAATATTTAGAAGTTAAAGATACTTTTGCGGTGTATGCGACGGTAAGCTCAGATCTATTCAATCACTCTAAATACGTAGCTTTAAAGGTGAAAGATGCTATAGTAGACCAGTTTAGAGATAAAACAGGAGAGAGACCTAGTGTTGATACCGAAAGACCAGATCTTATTATTTCAGTTCATATTGGTGGTGATATGTGTACGATTTCTTTAGACAGTTCTGGCGCTTCGTTACACCATAGAGGCTATCGTTCGGCAACCAATATTGCACCAATCAATGAAGTTTTAGCAGCAGGTCTTATCATGTTGTCTGGGTGGAATAAACATACAGATTTCCTAGATCCAATGTGTGGTAGTGGTACGCTACTTATAGAAGCAGCCATGATAGCGAATAATATTCCATGTAATATTAATCGAAAAGAATTTGCATTCGAAAAGTGGTTAGATTGGGATATGGATCTTTACGAAAGAATAGAAGACTCTGTTTTAAAGAAGGTAACAGAAAGCCCAGCGAAATTATGGGGGTATGATAAAGCTCCTTCAGCTGTAAGAAAAGCCAAAGACAATATCAAGAATGCTAATATGGAAGAGTTTATTAGTATTCAAGAAGAAAACTTTTTTTATACAGAGAAACAAGATTCAGAGAAAGCGCTTCATATGGTGTTTAACCCTCCGTACGGAGAACGGATTGCCATTAATATGCCTGAGTTTTATGGGGAGATAGGAGATACGTTAAAAAAATCATATCCAGCAACTGATGCATGGTTTATTACCTCAGACCTAGAGGCTATTAAACATGTAGGATTACGTCCCTCTAGAAAAATTAAACTATTCAATGGTAAATTAGAATCTAGGTTGTTGCAGTATAAAATGTATTCGGGGAGTAAACGAACAAAATTCAATAAAAATTAGAAGAATAAAGGTGATTTCAGGAAACTTATCTTGTAAAAGTGTATTTACTCGAAATAATTGTTTGTTTTTGTTTGATTTAATATTAAAACAACCTTTGTTTTTTTTAAAACGTTAGTTTTGCCTCGCCTCAACTATAAACAACATCAATGAGAAATTACTATTACTCTAAAATATTTTTAGTTTTATTCTTTTTTACAAATATTTCCTTTTTACAAGCGCAAAAAAAAGGAATTATTAAAGGTAAGGTTATCGATAAATTTGGAAGCCTTCCTGGGGCAAATGTCTTAGTTAAAGAAACCGGAAGTCAAGTACAGTCAGCCTTAGAGGGAGAATTCTTTTTGGAGCATGTTGTAGGGGATTATACCTTAAAGATAGATTATTTACTATACAAAACACGTGAAGAAAAAATAACAGTAAAAGAGGGCGATACCATACAAGTTAATATCTTTATGGAACCAGGGTTCGCAGTAGACCAAGTGTCTTCTTTGGGGACAAAAGGAGAGGCACAAACCTCTCTAGAACAAGTTTTACCAGTAGATATTATTTCTCAGCAACAAATTAAAAGTACTTCTTATGTTGAGTTAGGTGAGCTATTACACTATTTACTACCATCTTTTAACTCGAACCAACAAACCATTGCAGATGGGACAGACCATATTGATCCTGCTACTATACATGGTTTAGGCCCAGATCAGTTATTAGTTTTAATTAATGGAAAACGTAGGCATACTTCTTCTCTTGTAAATGTAAACGGAACAGTTGGACGCGGTGCTGTAGGTACAGATTTCAATGCTATCCCGTTAGCTTCCGTAGATCATATCGAAATTTTGAAGAGTGCAGCAACCTCTCACTATGGCTCAGATGCTATTGCTGGGGTTGTAAATGTAGTTTTAAAGGACCAGACAGGTATTATAGAGTTACAAGGACGTAGCTCGATTACGGAGCAAGGAGATGGATTTACAACTTATATATCAGGTAATGTAGGTTTAGATTTAAGTAAGAAAGGTTTTTTTAATGTTACTACCGAGTTTCGTAATAGAGAAGAAATTAATAGAGCAGGTAGATATACGGGCCAAATTTTTGACGAGGGGGAAGACACACCAGAAAATTTGAGACAATTTTATGAGTCTACAGGTTTAGAACAGGGACGAGTTATGCGTATAGGAGTAGCAGCAACTAGAAATATTGCATTACAATTTAATTCGGAATTCAATATAGGTAAAGATGCTACGATTTATGCATTTGGAGGAAGAAATTACAGAGAGGGAAATGCGGCTGGTTTTTATCGATTTCCACATCAAAATGATCGTGTTGTGAAAGAAATACATCCACTAGGTTTCCTTCCCGAAATTACGATGGATATTCAGGATGATGGACTCAATGTTGGTTTTAGAGGGAAAAAATTAGATTGGAATATTGATTTTAGCCATACTATAGGAATCAATACTATAGACCTTTCGGTGCAAAATTCTAACAATGCATCTTTGGGGATTAATTCTAAAAAGACATTTAATGTCGGGGGATTCGCTTATCAACAAAATGTAACCAATTTAGACTTTTCGAAAAAATATGATTTTTTAAAGGGGCTTAACTTGGCCTTTGGAGCACAATTAAGGGTAGAGAATTACCAAATTATAGCAGGAGAAGAGGCTTCTTATAAAGATGGTAATGTAATACCTAAAGGTGGACGTGTAGATGGAGAAGGGAATATATTCGATTCAGAAGATGCTATTGTAGGTTTACAAAGAGCAGTAGGGGCACAGGTATTTCCTGGTTTTAGACCAGAAAATGAGCGAAACGATTTTAGAACAAACGGATCAGGGTATTTAGATATAGAAACAAACGCTACAGATGCTCTATTAATAGCATTGTCGATACGTTTCGAAAATTATAACGATTTTGATTCGCAGAATACTTATCGAAGTGCATTACGTTATAAATTGAATAATGATTTCAGTTTACGAGCATCTATTTCTACAGGTTTTAGAGCACCTTCTTTACATCAATTATTTTTTAATAATGTAGGGACTCAATTCGATAATGGAGGGAATCCCATCCAAGTTGGTACTTTTAATAATTTTAATCAAGTAGCGGAAGCTTTAGATATTGGTAGGTTAAAACCAGAACTTTCTTTACATACGAATCTTGGTTTTACAGCAAAGCTGTTCAATAAATTTTCGGTATATGCAGATTATTACTATACTAAAATCGATGATCGTATCGTGCTATCAAATGCCATTGAAAGGAGTGTTATTCGCGAATTAGAAAGGGATAATTTTGAAAAAGCACAGTTCTTTACTAATGCTATCGATACAGAAACTTTGGGGGTAGATTTTCGACTAGATTTTAATAATAATCTAGCAAAAGGAAAACTAAATTCTTATTTAGCTATCAACTGGTCTAAAACAAGTGTGATAGAAAATAGAGCCTTAGGGATGGTAGGTGATGCAAAGAACGAAGTGGTAATATTTGATCGAGGAGAAGTAGGAAGAATAGAATATTCTCAACCACGGTTTAAGACAAACTTTATGAATATCTATGAGTTTGATAAATTCATTTTCACATTGAATAATACTTTTTTTGGTAGTGTAAGATATGTGCACAGTGATGCAACACCTGTTTTAAATACTTTTACGGGGAATTTAGAAAATCAAGATCAAACTTTCAAACCTAAGGTTATCACTGATTTTCAAACAACTTACAGAGTAAATGATTTTATAAGAGTTTCTATAGGGGCTAATAACTTGTTTAATATTTACCCTGATAAACAAAAGCATTCGGCTAATACTAGTAATGGTAATTTTGTTTATAATAGAAGGGTGCAACAATTTGGGGTAAGAGGCGCAAGTTACTTTGGTAAAATTCTATTAAATTTATAGCATAAAACTTCAAAGTTTGGTTAGAGTAATAAAGTTTTTTCTTCTTTTTTTTTGTTGTACTGTTGCTTTTGGGCAGTCAGAAGAAGATAAGATTGCTGCTTATAAGCGAGGAAATCTTATATTCAGTATTGCCGAACAAGTTCAAGGATTCAAAAAATCTAAACGAACTTTTGATATAGGGGTAATAGGAGAACCTTTGACTAGAAAGGCGTTAGAGGATATGTCTAAGAACCGTCCTATAAAAGCTCGTAAAGTTGTGGTAGAAGAATTAAGCCTTATTAGTGACGCTTATTCTTATGATTTAGTTTATTTAAACAAAGCCTCGTTTTCTTCTGATTTACATAGATTTACAAATAGTATTAATTATGAGCCAACATTAGTAATATCAGAAGGTTATCCTTTTGTAGAAACTATGATTGGGCTAACATCATATGATAATTCATTTATCATTACCCTAAATATAGATAACCTTAAGGCTTATGACTTTTCACCATCGACACATTTATTAGAGACAAGCATCGAGTCTTCTCAGAAATTAAAAGACTTTTTTGAGTTAAAGCAAATGGTTCGTGATCGACAGAAAGAGATTTTAGAAACTCAAAAAAATCACCTTGCAAAGCAAAAACAAACCTTAGAAAAGGTAATTGATAAAAAGAATGAAATACTTTTTAAAAAGGAAAGAAACCTAAAAACATTAAAAAAGAAAGCAGTTACAAGAGCAAAACAATACGAACAGAAATTACAAGACGTTCAATTGTTAGAAGAAGATTTAAAAGATCAAAAGGGTTTATTAAAGAAAAATAAAGCGGAATTAGTAGCCAATAGAGACGAGATAGAGATGCAATCTAAGTTTCTGAAGAATCAGAAAATTATGATCGAGGCTCAGAAGAAAATCCTTAATGACCAACAAATCCAGTTGGTAAACCAAAGGAACGTCAATTTATTACTAACGGGATTGGTAATTCTATTTATCTTTATTATTGTCTACATTATTTATACTAATAATAGTAGACGAAAATTAGTAAACCGTTTAAAAGAAAAGAATATACAGATTGCTCGAGATTCAAGAACCCTAAAACGTCAGAACAAAGAGTTCGAGTCTTTTGCATACATTGCAAGTCACGATTTACAAGAACCGTTACATACGATTACTAGCTTTTCAGATTTTATGTACGAAGATTACTATGATAAGTTAGACGATGATGCAAAAGAGAATCTTATTTATATTAAGGAAGGTTGTAGTCGAATGAGTCAATTGATTAGCTCATTATTAGATTATTCTAGAATAGGAAATAAAAGACAATTACATCAGATAAACCCGAAAGCATTATTAAGTAATGTGATAAAGGATTTTAGTGCAAAAATAACATCTACAACAACAGAAGTTGTTATAGGCGGCTTTCCTGATTTTATATATGGTTATCCTACGGAATTAAGAATGTTATTTCAAAACTTAATTTCCAATGCTATAAAGTTTAAAAAGCCAGAAGTAAACCCTGAAATTTGTATAGAAGGTTTCAAAAAGGATGCAAATGAAACTTTTAGCGAAGTTTGGCAATTTTCAGTAAAGGATAATGGTATTGGTATTGCAGAGGAGCATAAGTCTAAGATATTTGAAATATTCCAGCGTTTACATACTAGAGATGAGTACGAAGGAACAGGTATTGGACTGGCGCATTGTAAGAAAATCGTAGACCTTCATCAAGGTGATATTTGGATAGATTCAACTTTAGGAGAGGGAACTATCTTTAATTTTACACTTCAATTTAACTTAGAAGAATACGACGAAATAATAAGTATATCTATTTAATAATAGAAGCTTTTATAGGAATATCTTTTCTAGGCCATTCACTTTTATCGACTTCGACCAAACTAATTTTCTTAGCAACATCCATTCCCTTAGTCACTCTCCCTATAATCGTATGTTCTCCGTTTAAATGGTGTGCCCCTTTTGTATCAACTACGATATAAAATTCCCAAGGACTCGATTTTTTTTCAGGATTTGCTTCTCCCCATAAACGAGCCATAGCAACTTGCCCATAGTCATGTTTAAATTTAGAGTTAAACTCAGCAGGGATTTGGTAGTCACCTATTTGTCTTTTCTTTCGACTCATTTCCCAGCCATCACTATTTCCACCCTGTATTACAAAGTTTTTAGCAACTCTGTAAAATAAAGTTGTGCTTAGAAACCCACGTTTAACAATTTGAATAAAATTAGCACGATGTAAAGGAGTTTCATTATATAGTTCAATTTCAATATTACCAAAATCGGTTTCAAGAAGTACTCTATTTTCAGGATTATATTTACCGTACTCTGTAAGTTTTTTAACAACGTTTTTATGGGTTATACGTTCTGTTATTTTTTGCTTAAAACCTTCTTTAATACTAGTTTTAGAGGTCTCGATAGGCACTTGTGGAGTAGTTTTTTTATCTTGACAATTAGAAAGTATAAATAATAGAAAGCCGAATAAGGCAAATCGAAAAGCCATATATGAAGTTTGAAACATTTTTAAAAGTTATACCAAAAATAGAAAAAATAGAATTGTCCCGAGAAGAAGTACACTGTCCTATGGCGCCGGAATTCCGTGGTACTTTTTCGGAAGATTATCGAAAATCAACAACTCGTAATGCGGCTGTGATGCCTATTATTTACCCTAAAAAAGATGATGCTTATATGGCTTTTATTCAACGTCCTGTGTACAATGGTGCACATTCTGGGCAGATTGCTTTTGCTGGGGGTAAAGAAGAAAAAGAAGATTATTCTTTTTTAGAGACTGCTTTTCGAGAAGTGGAAGAGGAAATAGGAGTCCCTAAATCACAACTTTCCTTTTTAAAAGAATTACACAGTTTATATATACCTCCTTCAGATTTTCGAGTTTACCCTTTTTTATCTTATGCAAATAGACCTTTGAATTTTGTGTTACAAAAAGAGGAAGTTGATGCGATTTTAGAAGTTTCTCTAGCTACCCTTTTAAACCCGAAAAATAAATGTGACTTGATGGTGAACCCTTCGGGAAATGAAGAGGTCAATGTAGCTGCTTATCGTTTTGGATCTAAAAGTATATGGGGAGCTACTGCTATGATTTTACATGAGGTAGAATTAATGCTAAAATTAAGTATAGAATCTTCATAAGATAAGGCTCTTTTGTAGTTGTTTATAATGCGTGCATAGTACTTTTTTTAGCTTAAGGGTACTTCTGTTTGTTCTAAGGTACTTGACTCGCTATATTTGCATGGACAATTATAATTGATCTTTATTAATGGGATTATTCAAGAAAAATCCGTTTGGACAATATTTATTTTTGAAAAAGTGGTTAATTCGTATCATTGGACCACTGACTCATAGAAGATATAGAGGCTTCAACGAATTAATTATAGAAGGTAGCGAAGTAATTACACAGTTACCTGAAAAGAATGTCTTGTTTGTTTCTAATCACCAAACCTATTTTGCTGATGTTGTAGCGATGTTTCATGTATTTAATGCGAGTTTAAGTGGGCGAGTAGATTCTATTAAAAATGTAGGATATCTATGGCAACCTAAAATGAACCTGTATTATATAGCTGCTAAAGAAACAATGAAAGCAGGGCCATTGGCTAGAATTTTGGCTTATGCAGGTGCTATTACGGTAGAGCGTACTTGGAGAGCGGGAGGGAAGGATATTAAACGACAAGTGAAAATGAGTGATATTAGCAATATTACAAAAGCATTAGACGATGGTTGGGTAATTACTTTTCCGCAAGGGACGACTAAACCTTTTTTTCCTATTCGTAAAGGGACAGCACATATTATTAAGCATTATAAACCTGTCGTTGTACCTATCGTAATCGATGGTTTCCGTCGTTCTTTCGATAAAAAGGGGGTTCGTATTAAGAAAAGAGGGATTCTTCAATCATTTATCATAAAAGAGCCTTTAGAGATCGATTATGAAAATGAAAGTATCGATAGTATTGTAGAAAAACTAGAATTTGCTATCGAGCAACACCCTTCTTTCTTAAAGGTAATTCCACAAAAAGAATTAGAGGCAGAGCGTGAGTTAAATAAAAAACGAGAGTGGGAATATTAGTTTTGACTAATAATATCATAAAATACTAAATAAAAAAGCTTATCATTTTTGATAAGCTTTTTTTATGGTTTGTATTACTAATTTCCCTTGAGGAGTAAATGCAGCCTTCTTTCTAGAGGTGTTAGGGGTAACTAAATGCCATTTCCATAGAAAACCACCTTGACACCAATCTTCTTTCCAGATATTCTTATAAAAGGATTTATAGGCTATATCCTGACATTTTTCAGAAACTTCTTTCGATGGACTATCCCATGGTGTTTTAGTGTTAAAAGTACAGCTTTGATACCCATATTCAGTAAATAATATCTTTTTAGTGTAACAACTCGAGAGTTCTTCTAATTTTTTTTGCCAAGGTTGCCATTTTTTGTCGAGATCTTCTAAAGTTTGTATTTTATTTTCAGAAAGTGGGAAATATCCATCGATACCAATATAATCTAGTTGCTCCCAAAAACTGACATTTTCATAGTTGTCCCAATTCGCAGCATAAGTCAATTTCCCCGAATAAACCGCTTTAATATCTTTAATCAGTTGTTTCCAGAATAAAGGTCTAGTCTTAACAACTTGTCGGAGTTCTGTGCCTATGCATAATAAAGGAACTTGGTATTTTTGTGCTATTTTTGCATAGGTAAGGATGTAATTAGAATAATTTTTCTCCCATTCAAACCAATCATTTTCTTCCTTTAATACAAAGTCTCCTGCCCATCCTTGGCTTTCTACCCAAATATGTGGTTTTAGCATTACATTGAATCCTAAGGTTTTGGCTTGTCGTACAAGTGCAATTGTGCCTTTAGAAGTTTCTCCCCACCATTGATGGCCTCCATCGAACTTTACAAATGTGTGATTCGGTCTCATAAATGCGTAAGGGATAAGACTGATCCAATCAGCAGACACTTTTTTAACTGTAGCAAGGTCTTTAACAGAAGTAATATTTGGAGGGGCTACTAGATTAATACCATTTATTTTTTCTTGGCAAGAAGAAGAGATACCAATAAATAAAAAAGCACCTGTTAGTAAAACAAGTGCTTTCGTATGTTGTAAAAAGTGGGTCATTAAAGTGAGTTATAAAAATCTAATGAAGCTACTAGTAATTCTTCGGGAACTTCGCAATTGAATTTAGCATCTCCGATTTCATTTAAAAGTACAAAAAGTACTTTACCACCTACATTCTTTTTATCAAAAATTAATAAGTCTATAATAGGTTGGTAATCTTCTTTGGGAATTTCGATTTTAGGATAAATCTTGCAGAAAATATCACAAATATTATTTAATTGATCTTCTGAAAATCCTAATAATTCCTTAGCCAAGAAAGCTTCAGTGATCATACCAATTGCGATCGCTTCACCGTGCAGTAAAGTGGTCTTAGTTTCGTCTGTTAAAAAATGAGATTCTATAGCATGACCTAATGTATGCCCAAAATTTAGAAACTTACGGATGTTTTGTTCTGTAGGATCTACAAGTACAATTTCGTTTTTGATGACTACAGATTCATGGATTAAACCATTTAAATCTTCTGTGGTTAAATCTTCAATCTTAGAAAGGCGTTCCCAGTAATCTTTATCTTTAATTAATCCATGTTTTAGCATTTCTGCAAACCCACTTCTTATTTCATTAAAAGGAAGTGTGCCCAAAAAATTAGGATCTACTAATACCATTTCAGATTCACTGATTACACCTACCATATTTTTTAGGCTACCTAAATCAACTCCAGTCTTACCACCAACAGAAGCATCTACCATAGCTAATAAAGAGGTAGGTACATTGATGTATTTAATTCCTCGTTTAAAGGTGCAAGCAACGAAACCTCCTAAATCAGTAACAACACCACCACCAAGGTTAATTAATAAACTCTTGCGATCTGCACCTAATTCAGAAAGTGCATTCCAAACACCAGTACAAGTTTCGATGTTTTTATTGATCTCTCCTGCTTCGATTTCGATAACTTCGAAAGAAACGTCAGCTGTAATTTGACCCATAAAATGAGCCAAACAATTATCGTGTGTATTGGTATCAACTAAAATAAAGTAGCTACTATGTTTTGCTGTAGCTAGATATTCGTTTAATTGTTGGTATACTTCCTGTTCGAAGTAAACGATAGAATCTCTAGATTTTATGGCTTGCATAAGATGTTATTTTCAGAGTTTTGATCGAATATTAAGGGTAGTCGAGTATTGAGCGTAGTTGAAATACGATTTACATTACGATTGACAGACTTCGACTTTGCTCAATCGTCGATTAATTAAATTTTAATAAAATAATTTTGTACAAAGATAAGCTTCCCTCTTTTATTTAGAAGTTTCTACGGTCAGTAAAGTGGCTTTTTCGTTGCAATTTTTGAAAGTAAATTTAATAGAAACCAATTCTTCTTTGCCATAGATCACATAAACTTTACAGCTATCTAATTTTGTGTTACTTTCAGAGAAATTCACCTTTCCTTTTTTTAGAGTCGTATTAATAGCACCGGTATCTAACCGAAGTGAATTCAATTGTGTTTTTGCTTTAGCGGATACTAGTTGCTCTTTAGTACGGATATCTTTTAGCACGCGAGCATTAGGCCCATAGTCACAAGAAGTCTTTTTTCCTGCTAAAAATACGATAAGAACAATAATTCCTAAGAAAAGTCCAGACCCGAAAAACCCTAAACGTTGTAATAATGTCATTTAAAATACCAATAAATTAATATCCATGTAGTTGATGTCGAACCATTCGCTAATAGACTTGTTGGTGATTACACCGTGGTAGCAATAGATACCATTTTTTAAGCCTTTGTCATTTCGAATAGCGTGTTCTAGACCACCGCATTCTCCAATTTGCAGCAAATATGGGCTAAAAATATTACTTATAGAAACGGAAGAAGTTTTAGAATACCTAGAAGGGATATTAGGAACACAATAATGGATGACTCCATGTTTTATAAAAGTGGCGTCTGTAAGTGTGGTAACCTCTGAAGTTTCAAAGCATCCTCCCATATCAATACTAACATCGATAATCACTGCGCCTTTCTTCATCTTACAAACCATGTCTTCACTTACAATAATAGGTGCACGATCTTTTCCTCTAATAGCACCGATTACGACATCGCATCTTTTTAAAGCTTTTAAAAGGTGTTTTTGTTGAATAGTAGACGTGTGAATTGGTCGACTAATATTGGATTGAATTGTTCTTAATTTATTGATCGAATTATCGAATACCTTTACATTAGCACCAAGACCTAAAGCAGAGCGAATAGCAAATTCCCCCACGGTTCCTGCACCAAGAACTACGACTTCGGCAGGTGGAACCCCAGTAATATTTCCCATCATTAAACCGCTTCCGTCATTACAGTTCGACATGATTTCCGAAGCAATTAAAATAGATGCCGTACCAGCAATTTCACTTAGCGAACGAACCGCTGGATATCCTCCGCTTTCGTCTTTTATAAATTCAAAAGCTAATGCAGTGATTTTCTTTTTTTCGATAGCCTTAAAGTAATCTCTTTTCAGGGTTTTAAGCTGAATGGCAGAAATAACAACGGTTTTAGGTTTTATAAGTTCTAATTCATCTAAATTAGGAGGCTGTACTTTAAGAATTATTGGGCAACCATACACTTTGTTTTGGTCGTGTGTGATTTGGGCGCCAGCTTCCGAATATTCTTTGTCATCATAGCTAGCTAATTCTCCTGCACCAGCTTCGATAATAACACGATGGCCATTAGAAACCAAAGCTCCAACAGCATCTGGTGTCAAGCAAACACGATTTTCTGAGGGTTGACTTTCTTTAGGAATACCGATATAAAGATCTCCTTTCTTTTGTTCGATCTCTAGTTTCTCTTCTTGCGGCATTAATTCTGTAGTAGAAAATGGCGTAAAAGCAGTGGACATAGTAGCTTGATTAGGTTGAATTAAAAGTACAACAATTTATCAAGATTATTTTAAAATTGATACGAACTTGTATGTGGAGTATATGTAAGAGACATATGTTTTAAAAAAAATGGTTTTGTCCTGTCAGTTATAAAAGATTTATATTAAATTGAGTTAAAATATTGAGTCTTCGAAAATTGGTGAGATTTTAATTTAGTTTGACGATCCTTTTATTAGGCTAAGATTCATTCTTTTTTAATCTCTGATGAGTTAATTTTCCGATGCTAGCATCGGGTGAAGAGAGAAGTTTGAAATGCTAAGATTTTCATTGAAAAATAAAATTTGAACAAATACCTCGAATGCTAGCATCGAGGAAATTTATTAATGAGACTATAAAAAGAATAAATCTAAGACGGTTTTGTTATCAACAATCACAAATATTTAAAAAACAAAAAACAAAAAACAAAAAACAAAAAACAAAAAAATGAAAAACAAAAAAATGAAAAATCTAAAAAAACTAATATTATTGTGTTTTACAATATTTATTAATTGTGTCGTTTGGGGACAATACGGAGGTGGATCAGGAACCAGTATCAATCCATATTTAATTAGTACTTCTAGTCATTTAAAAGAACTATCTAATACGCCGTCTGATTGGACAGGAGTGTTTTTTAAGTTAATAAACGACATTGATATGTCAGGAGAAACATTCACTCCAATAGGGAATTCGAATAATGTATTTTCAGGAACGTTTAATGGAAATAATAAATCTATTACTAATCTTGTAATATCCCCAAACGCAAGTAACGTTGGTACAGGGTTATTTGGGGCTTTTAGAGGAAGTGTTTATGATTTAGGACTTAAGGACATAACTGTTAGCGCTTCTGGGATAAATAGAGTAGGTGCGGTAGCCGGATATATGATAGGCGGATCTATCGAAAGAGTTTATGTTTATAAAGGAAGTATAGATATAGGTACTGCTGGTTGGGCAGGGGGACTTGTAGGAGTTATGTTGAATGGAACAGTAGGGAAAATTGAAGATTGTTTTTCTGATATAGAGATTATTGCTGGCTGGGCATCAGGTGGTGTTGTTGGAGCAACACGAGGACAGCATATTATAAATAGAGTTGCGTTTTATGGTACGATTACTGGTAATGTTGCAATTACAACAGTACAAGATGATGATCCTTTAGGAAATAAAAATGGGTTAGCGCCTACAAATGCCTTTTATGCAAATACTGTGGGTACGACAGATTCTAATGCTGTTTCTTTAACGGCATTAGAATTAAGTAAATCATCTAGTTACACTACATTTGATTTTGTGAATAATTGGAAAATAGATGTAGATAAGCAATATGCTACATTAATTTTAGAAAGGTCTTTTTTTGAAAAAATAAGAATAGAAAAAGTATTGTCTTCAGACGATGTAGTTTGGACAAATTATGCTTTAGGAACATCTGGATATTGTGAAGAATTTTTTACACACCCGACAGATGCCAATACGATGTTTATGGCGCCTGATATGCATGCAGCTTATGGTAGCTGGGATGGCGGAGTATCTTGGCAAACTGTTAAAGATTGGGACGGAAATGGGCTAGAAATGAGAAGGGTAATAGACATGCAATTTTCTTTGCAAAATCCTAATTTTGGAGTAGCCTTTGCAAATGATCAGTCAGGGCTTAATTTTAGTGGTAGGGTTTATACTACTAATGATAAGGGAAGGACTTGGCAAGTGAATTCTACAGTAGGTAAAGCACATTCTAAACTAGCAATTCACCCAACAAATGACGATATATGGTTTTTAGGTGCTGGGGATTTTTGGAATGTAAAAGCAAACCATAGAAGCTTAGCAAATCCACATGGTGAAAAACAAAGAAGAGCTAACTATGGATATGTATGGAAAACAACAGATGCAGGAAGAAATTGGACTAAGGTAGCGACAAGTATTTCTAATGATTTAGATGTTGGAAGAATCATTTTCGATAGAAATCAACCTAATATAATGGTAATGGCTACCAGTCATGGTATGTATCGTAGTACAGATACAGGTGAAACTTGGGCATCTAGTAATACTGGATTACCAAATGATTTACCTCGTGATCTAACATCTTTTTATGACGGTACTAATTTTATTCTTTATGCCGTAGATCAATCAGTATATACTAGTCCCGATGGTAATTCTATCGAAAGTTCTGGTGGAATTTTTAAAAGTATAGACGGTGGAATAACGTGGCAGAGTATCACAGGTAATTTAGGTGTAAATATGCAAACGATTACTGATTTTAACTATAGAGATGGTTATCATAGAACCTTAGGTAATTGGTTTGGGATATCTAAAAATGTTTCGAAAAGTACTTATACTACTTATCCGACTAATGTTTTACCTTCTTTTAATAGAATTGTAGTGAATCCTACCGACAATGATGAAATTTATATCGTACATAATAGAAGACACGATTTTAGTTTTGGCCCGGGTGATGTTTGGAAAACAGAAGATGGTGGAACGACTTGGTTTCCTTGTGCAAGATCTGGAGATTATTGGATTAAAAAGAAAGATGATACGTATTGGAAAGCAAAAAATATAGAAGTAGATGCAGATAATATTGATTTTGCTCATTTACAAAGAGAAATGGACGAAGGTCACGAAAACTCTTCAGCAGCTAGAATGTTAGCAATAAATATAAATGGAGATGTTTTCACAGGAATTAATCAGCAATTATTAAGATCAACCAATGGAGGTTTAGATTGGAAACAGATTGATGATGACGAGACCAGTCCAGGTTCAGATGTTTGGGTAGGGCGAGGAGGTACTGCTTTACCAGGTCGTTTTATGTTGTTAGAGACGGGGGTGCCAGGGCGAAAATTATTTTGTAGTGGAGAGCATGGGCTTTGGAAAAATGATGATTTAGGTAATTACCCAGACCCAGAGGCTTTAGCCTTAAGACAGTTAGAAGGACAAAATAACGCTGGAGGAGCACATTCTATATCTACAGTCGCTGTAAACCCAACAAATCCAGATGATATCTATTTCTTATCATGGAGACAGTCACATAGAGGGAAGTTGAGGAGATCTGAAGATGGGGGACAAACATGGAATAATATAGCAACTATCTTTGAAGCAAGTAATCAAATTTGGGAACATTTAGCTATACAATATAATTTAGTTTTTGATCCTACTAACGCTAATAATATGTATTTCTGTTCAGTTAGGGAGGAAATAAGTGAGGTAGGAGGAAGATCTATAGATGAAAGTATTTTAACAAAAGGAGGGTACGGTTTTTATAAATCAATAGATGGCGGGTTTAACTGGACGCTTAGTAATTCAGGTTTGCCATCGAATTCAAGTTTAAGAAGGTTTGCACTACATCCAGATAATCCTCAAATAATATATGCTGCTTTAAATCAGTGGGGAAATTCGGACCCAGAAGGAGGTTTGTATAAATCTATAAATGGGGGTGATACTTGGACTAAAGTAAACGGTTTGGATACTAATATTAAATCTGTAAATAATGTGTTTATAGATAGAAATACCAAAGACATTTTTATTTCTACAGGAACTAGATCAGGTGATATTTCTGGAGGAGGAGTTTGGAAAAGTACAGATGATGGAGCAACTTGGAATAGGATTTTTGAAGCACCATATATCTGGCAAACAGAAGTTTCTCCATTAGATTCAAAAATTATTTTAATATCTGCAGCTGCACAGGTAGGAAGTGCTATTAATAACTTCAAAAATCCAGGTGTATATTTGTCAACAGACGGAGGAAATACTTGGTTAAAAATAAATAAAGGTCTTGCACATTCTGATAGAATAGTAGACTTAAAACCCGATCCAGAAGATAAAGATGTTCTATGGGCAGCAGGTTGGGGTAGTGGCTGGTATAAGACTAACATAAAGTCGATTACATTAAGTGCAGATATAGCTGATGTGCAAAAACACGCTTCTATTGTAAAGCTATATCCAAATCCCGTATATGCAGGAAGTTTAACTATTAGTAATGTAGAAGACTTTTCTGCTTATACCATATGGGGAATAAATGGATCAAAAGTTAAATCGGGCATTATAAACGAAGATGGTTTGATAGATGTATCATTATTAGATGCGGGTATATATGTATTAGAAATAAAAGAAACGGGAACAAAGACCGTGTTAAAATTTATTATCGAATAACAAGAAGAGGTATTTGAATGAAAATTGTAAATGGTCAGTAAATTAATTTACTGACCATTTCTAGTTTATATTTGTATGATTAGTACGAACTATAGAACTTTGTTTTTTAAGCATAAATTTACTTTTATTAATGCCATTATCTTTACAAATACAAGTTTCACCTAAAGAAGCAAACGACTTAGATTTATTAAAAAAAAGTGTTAGTCGTTTAAATAAGATTCCTTTTGAAGATATTTCTCATGTAGAAGTTTTAAAGAAATCTATAGATGCAAGAAAGCGAAATATTAAGGTGAACTTAAAAGTTGAAGTTTACGTAAATGAAGATTTTGAGAAAGAAGAAATTAGACTTCCAGATTACCCTGATGTTACCAATGCTAGACCTGTAATTATAGTCGGCGCTGGCCCAGCAGGGCTTTTTGCGGCTTTACGTTGTGTAGAATTAGGGTTAAAACCCATTGTTGTAGAGCGTGGTAAAGATGTAAGGGCAAGACGCAGAGACTTAAAAGCTATCAATAGAGACCATATTGTAAACGAAGATTCTAACTATTGTTTTGGTGAAGGAGGAGCAGGTACTTATAGTGACGGGAAGCTGTATACAAGATCAAAGAAAAGAGGAGATGTTCGCCGTATTTTAGAATTGTTAGTAGGTTTTGGTGCAACACCTCAAATTATGGTAGAAGCGCACCCTCATATTGGTACCAATAAATTGCCTAACATTATTGCAGAAATACGAAAGGAGATAATCGAGCATGGGGGAGAGGTTCTTTTCGAAAAGCGTGTTATAGACTTTATAATTTCGAGTAATGAAATTAAAGGAGTTGTGTTACAAGATGGTATAACGATAGCAGCTAATCATGTGATCTTGGCCACAGGACATTCTGCTCGAGATATATTCGAATTATTGTATAAAAAAGAAGTGTCAATCGAAGCCAAACCCTTTGCTTTAGGGGTTCGGGTTGAGCATTCGCAGCAGTTGATAGATTCAATTCAATATAAAAGATCGTACAGAGGAGATTATTTACCACCAGCCCCCTATAGTATTGTAAAGCAAGTGAACGGTCGAGGGATGTATTCGTTTTGTATGTGTCCAGGTGGAGTGATTGCGCCATGTGCCACGAGTCCAGGTGAGGTAGTAACCAACGGATGGTCGCCTTCGAAACGAGATCAACCTACTTCGAATAGTGGAATTGTAGTAGAATTAAGACCAGAAGATTTTAAAGCTTACAAACAATTTGGTCCTTTGGCAGGAATACATTTTCAAGCAGCCATAGAACAACAAGCTTTTAAAGTAGGGGGAGAAACACAACGTGTACCAGCACAACGTTTAACAGACTTAGTGAATCAAAAAGTATCACAAGATTTGCCGATTACTTCTTATAAACCCGGTTTAACCCCAGCAGATATGGGAAGCGTATTTCCCAAGTTTATTCATAACATATTGAAACAAGGCTTCCGAGAATTCAATAAAAGTATGCGAGGATACCTAACCGAAGAAGCTGTTGCACATGCGCCAGAAAGTAGAACTTCTTCTCCAGTACGTATTCCACGAGATCGACAAACTTTAGAACATCCTCAAATAAAAGGATTATACCCTTGTGGGGAAGGGGCAGGTTATGCAGGTGGAATTATTTCTGCAGCAATTGATGGAGAGAAATGCGCAGTGGCAATTCTACGAAACGATTAGTTTAGAGGTTTTGGGTAGCGAGCTTTCGAAATTGGGCTTTATTATTTTCGACAAATAAAGAAATTACAGAGATAACTTTATCTAAAAAACAAAGTGAAAACTCTCAGTATCTTTTTCTAGTTTAATAGAATCTATAGATTTCTTAGGCCACATTACGTAGTGCCTTACTTGGTAAGCTTTTTCAGTATTGATTTTTTTGATTTCAATATTCATTATAAATGATCATCCCAATTCTTTGTCTCTGGTTTCCCAAGTTTACCCACGCTTTTTGCAACAATTGTAGCCACAGTAGCATCACCAGTTACATTGATAGTAGTACGTAACATGTCTAAAGGACGGTCGATAGCAAAAATTAAGGCTAAACCAATAGCTAATCTATCAGCAGGGAAACCAACACTTTCTAATACGATTACCAGCATAACCATACCAGCACCAGGTACAGCGGCCGAACCAATAGAAGCTAATAATGCAGTAAGTACAATATTTAACTGATTTGAAAATGTAAGTCCTTCGGGCCATAAAACTTGCATAATAAATACAGCGGCTACAGCTTGGTATAGGCTTGTTCCGTCCATATTAATCGTAGCCCCTACAGGTAAAACAAAACTCGATACTTCTTGGTCGACACCTACATGTTCTTCTACACGTTCCATAGTTACAGGTAAGGTAGCGGCACTAGAACTTGTCGAAAATGCTAATAATTGGGCAGGGCTAATTTGTTTTAAAAACCAAATAGGAGATTTTTTAGTGTATACAGCTATAATTGTGACGTAAACTCCAATCATTAGTAATAATCCCAAAACGACAGTACCTGCATATTTAAGAAGAGCTAAAAGTATATCTGGATCATCTGCAGTTACAATCACTTGTGCTAATAACGCAAATACAGCAAAAGGAGCTGTAAGCATTATTAAGTCGACCATTTTTAGTACCACGCTATTTAAACTATCGAAGAATTTTTTTAAAGGTAGACTTTCTTTTTCGGGTATCAATAGCATCGATAGACCTAAAAAAATAGCAAAAAAGATTACTTGTAACATCAGTTTGTTATTGGACATAGAAGCAATAGCATTTTGAGGAACCATATCTACTAAAAACTGAAGAGGCCCCATATTTTTCTGTCTAGAAGCTTCAGAGATTCTATTGTTAATTTTAGAATTAGAAGCATAGGTTTGTGTCAGTTTTTCAACAGTACTTTCTGTAATTGAAGCTCCTGGTTGAAAAATATTTACTAAGGTCAAACCAATGATGATAGCAATAACCGTGGTTAGAATATAAATGATGATAGTTCGCCCACCAATACTTTTAAATTTAGATATGTCTTTTAAGTCAGAAATTCCTTTGATTAGTGAGGCTAAAATTAAAGGAACGGCTATCAACTTTAAAAGGTTAATAAAGATAGTCCCAATAGGAGCAACCCAGTCTGTGGTAAAAGATTTTCCCCAAGGGAGTAAAGTCATTATATAACCAAAGATGACTCCTAAGAGCATTCCGATAAGTATTTGCCAGTGTAGTGCGATCTTCTTCAAACCCAGAAAGTATTAAGTATAGAGTACAAAATACAAAAATTACTATAAAAGTCTTCATACTTTGTACTCTTTACTTTTTGTTATATTCTAGATTGATACGTATATAAATCAAAGTAACGTCCTTCTTTGGCAAGAAGACTATCATGATTTCCTTCTTCGACTATATTTCCTTCTTCTATAACCAAAATTTGATCTGCTTTACGAATGGTACTTAATCGGTGTGCGATAACAATAGTAGTGCGCCCTTCCATTAAGTGTTCTAAGCTTTTCTGAATCATTAATTCACTTTCAGTATCAAGATTCGAAGTAGCTTCATCTAAAATTAAAATTTTAGGATCTGCTAAGATAGCGCGAGCAATAGCTAGACGTTGACGCTGCCCCCCTGAAAGTTTGACACCACGTTCACCTATTAATGTTTCTAATCCCTTTTCAAAGCGATTCGTGAATTCAGTTACATAGGCAGCTTTAATTGCTTCTTGAATTTTATTTTCACTAGCATTAGGGTTTCCGAAAATAATGTTTTCTCGAATAGTACCTTCGAATAGGAATTCATCTTGAAGCACAACTCCTAAATTTTTACGATAAGAACTTAACCTGACTTTGCTAAGGTCTTGATCATCAATACTCACAATACCATTAATTGGTTTTAAAAAAGAAGCAGCTAAAGATGCAATTGTAGATTTTCCGGACCCAGAAGAACCAACAAGTGCGGTCACAGTACCTTTTTTAGCTGTTAGGTTAACACCGTGTATTACTTCTTTTTCTTCATCATAAGCAAACTTTACATCTTTGAAGGTTATACTACCTTGAATGTTATCTAAAGTTATAGTTCTTTCTGGTAAATCGTCTTCCGAGGTTAGGTTTAGTAGTTCTTCGGTACGCTCTAAGCCAGCAAAAGCTTCTGTGATCTGGCTACCAATATTACTCATTTGTACAATAGGAGCAACCATAAAACCAAGTAGTAAGGTGAAAGAAAGGAAATCACCAGTAGTGATAACATCATTCATGATTTTGTACCCACCAATACCCATAATTCCTGCGGTAGCTACCCCTAATAGAAAAGTAGAAGAACTTGTCATTAAAGCAGTAGCGGTTAGACTTTTTTTAACATTTTCGAATATTTCTAAAGTTCCCTTTTCGAAAACTTTCTGTTCTTGGACTTCTGCATTAAAACCTTTAATTACTCGAACCCCAGCCAAAGTCTCCGTTAATCGGCCTTTTACTTGGGCGTTGATTAGTGTACGCTTTTTAAAAATAGGCCGAATTTTTTTAAAAGCTTTCAGTGCAATCAAGCCAAAAATAGAGATGGGAAGTAAAACGAATAAGGTCATCGATACACTAACTCGTAATAAAAAAATTAAGGAAACTATTGAGGCAAAAGACCCACCGATTAATTGTACTAAACCGGTACCAATTAGATTTCGAACCCCTTCGACATCACTCATAATTCTAGAAACTAATGCTCCGGATTTTTCGTTATCGAAAAAAGATATTGGCAGTGATAATACTTTTTCTTGTACTTGAACTCGTAATTCCCTAATCAGGTATTGTGCTTGTACACTAAGTATACGTGTCAATAAGAAAGAAGTGCTAGCTTGTAACACAATAGCAAGAATAACCCCACCAATAAGCCACCAAAGCATTTGAAGATCTTTTTTGATTACGACATCGTCAATTAGATATTTACTAGCCAAGGGTAATACTAAGCCTGTGCAATTCTGAAAACAGGACATTGTGTCTGAATTTG
>CALFUO010000083.1 GCA_937929895.1 uncultured Aquimarina sp. | reverse complement strand
CGTAACGATGTCTATGACGCTCCATAATATTCGCCTCCTTATAAGCATCGTATACTTTACTTCCTTTTTCTAACTTACATGCCCAAGCACCTAAACGCATGGTTCCTCCCATATCGGTAATATCTTTCTGCTCTTCCATTAAGTTGATTACTTGGTGTGCTGCATCGGGATTTTGCTCTTGAGAGATAGCATCTTTAAGACCTACCACATTACGCGCATATTCTATTACTGCCATTTGCATACCTAAACAAATTCCTAAGAAAGGAATATTATTTTCTCTAGCATATCGAACCGCATCAATCTTTCCTTCGATACCACGCTCTCCAAATCCTGGCGCTACTAAAATGGCATCTAAGTGCCCTAATTTAGCCTCTGTTTCACTCGGATCTAAATATTCTGAATGAATAGATTCTACTTTTACTTTTACTTCATTTTTCGCTCCCGCATGTATGAAAGCTTCAAGTATCGATTTATAAGAATCTTGTAATTCTACATATTTACCAATTAACCCAACAGTTATTTGGTGTTGTGGATTTTGATGTCTAGTCACAAAATTATTCCAAGCATCTAAATTTACTTTATCTGCTACTGGTAAACCGAATGTTTCTAAAACCACACGATCTAAACCTTCTTGTAACATTAAATTTGGTACTCTATAGATGGTAGAAGCATCGATAGACTGAATTACTGCTTCTTTACGAACATTACAGAATAACGCCAATTTTCTACGGATATCATCACTTAATTCGTGCTCTGTACGACATACTAAAACGTCTGCCTTCAAACCACTCTCCATTAATGTTTTTACACTATGTTGAGTTGGTTTCGTCTTTAATTCTCCTGCTGCAGCTAAGAAAGGAACTAATGTTAAATGGATTACCATAGAGTGCTTATCCCCTAACTCCCATTTTAACTGACGCACAGCTTCTATATAAGGTAACGATTCTATATCTCCGACAGTACCACCGATCTCAGTAATCACGATATCATAATCACCTGATTTACCAAGTATCTGAATACGCTCCTTAATTTCATTCGTAATATGTGGAACAACCTGAACTGTTTTTCCTAAGAATTCACCACGACGCTCTTTTTCGATTACGCTTTGGTAAATTTTCCCTGTGGTTACGTTATTTGCCTGAGAAGTAGGAACGTTAAGAAAACGTTCGTAATGCCCTAAATCTAAATCCGTTTCTGCCCCATCATCAGTAACATAACATTCTCCATGCTCGTATGGGTTTAATGTCCCTGGGTCTACATTAATGTACGGATCTAATTTCTGGATAGTCACTCGATGCCCTCTGGCCTGCAATAATTTGGCTAATGAAGCTGCAATAATTCCTTTTCCTAAAGAAGAAGATACTCCTCCTGTAACAAATATATATTTCGTATCGTGCATTTGCAGCTTACTTTTAGTTTATAGAATATCAGCGCAAAAGTACAAATAGAATTATGAATTCAGAATTTAGAACACATAATTTGATTTTTTTCCTTTACAACTCTTCAATATTGAAATGAAAGCAACAAAACTGCCAAAAGATTGAATTCTTTACTTTTGTCATTAAAATCGGATATTTTGGCACAACTTATTGCTATTGACTACGGAAGTAAACGAACTGGACTTGCGGCTACTGACGACCTACAAATTATTGCTAGTGGTTTAGAAACCGTAGAAACCTCGAAATTGATTCCTTATTTAAAGGACTACATGATTTTTAATAAAGTTGAAGCTTTTATTATCGGAGAACCTAAACGTCTTCATGGAGAACCTTCGGAAATTGAAACTCAAATCAAACCTTTTATAGAAGTTCTAAAAAAAGAGTTTCCTAGCCTGGGAATACACCGCATAGACGAAAGATTTACTTCGAAAATGGCTTTTGATACAATGATCGCTTCTGGTATTTCTAAAAAGAAAAGACGCGACAAAGGCTTAGTAGATAAAATTAGTGCGACTTTAATTTTACAGGACTATCTAAATTATAATAAATAGTCAATTGATTTGTTATTACTCGAAAGGCTAAAAACAATTGATTAATTATTATTTAATATTGATTATTCTTTAATTTATGAATGCTAATCAACTCAAAAAACGAACTAAACAGTTTGCTCACGATTGTGTTAAGCTAACTCTAAATTTGAAACAGACAAGATTAGCTAAGCACATTGAAGGACAATTAATCCGTTGCTCGACATCAGTTGCAGCTAATTATCGAGCAGCTTGTTTAAGTCAATCTCAGAAAGCTTTTATTGCTAAACTAAGTATCGTTGTAGAAGAAGTAGATGAATGTATTTTTTGGATTGAATTCATTAAAGATGAAAACTTAACTGAACATGAAGTTTTAAATAAAGTCTTGAATGAAGCTAAAGAACTAACCTCTATCTTTGTTGCCAGTAGAAAAACTTTAATGAATAAATTGAATAGATAATATTCAATTATCAATAATAAATAAAAAATGATATTACCTATCGTTGCCTACGGAGATTCTGTATTAAAGAAAGTAGGAAAAGAAATAGATAAAGATTACCCTGAGTTAGATAAGTTAATCGAAAACATGTGGGAGACTATGTATAACGCTCATGGTGTTGGACTTGCTGCTCCGCAGATTGGTCGCGCAATTCGATTATTCTTAGTAGATGCTACTCCTTTTGCAAGTGATGACGATCTTACTGAAGAAGAAGCAAAACAATTAGATGGATTCAAAAAAGTATTTATCAATCCGACGATTTTAGAAGAAACCGGAGAAGAATGGGCATTTAACGAAGGCTGTCTTTCGATACCTGATGTTCGAGAAGATGTTTGGAGACACGAGAATGTTAAAATTCATTATTTCGACGAAAACTTTAACGAATTTACAGAGACTTTCGATGGTTTAGCTGCACGTGTTATTCAACACGAATACGACCATGTAGAAGGTGTGTTATTTACTGACAAATTATCTGGTTTAAAAAAGCGCATTTTAAAAGGAAAACTATCCAATATTTCTAAAGGAAAAATCAATTCAGACTACAGAATGCGTTTTCCTGCAGCTAAAAAAGGAAGATAATATCAAAATTATAGATTATTAAAAGTCCACGTTAATACTATCCGTCTTTATGGTGTAAATTATATCTTTGCGTGGCTTTAACATTAGAATATGAGTTTAGAAAAAATTATTGCTGTATCTGGGAAGCCAGGTCTTTATAAATTATTGACGCAAACCAGAGGTGGTTTTTTAGCAGAATCACTACAAGATGGTAAAAAACAGTCGATTAGTTTACGTAATAATGCAAGCGTATTAAACGAAATCGCTATTTATACCTATGGAGAAGAAATTCCTTTAAAAGAAGTTTTAAAATCAATCTTCGATAAAGAAGGAGGCAAAGCTACTATTGGGCACAAATCTTCTAAAGGAGAATTAGAAAAATTCTTACGCGAAGTACTTCCTGAATACGATGAAGATCGTGTATATCCTAGTGACATCAAAAAAATTGTACAGTGGTATAACTTATTAGAAAAAGCTGGACTTTTAGACGAAGTACTTACTGAAGAAGAAGTTTCTGAAGAAACAGCATCAAACGAAGAAGAATAAACCAATGCTGATAGCTTAGGCCCAAACCTAAAGCTATTTGCCGTAAGTAAATAAAAAATGGAGCAATTAAGAGAAATCATAGAAAAAACTTGGGATAACCGTGAGTTATTAAAAGAACAAGCAACTCAAGACGCTATCCGCGAAGTAATTGGATTATTAGACGAAGGTAAACTTCGTGTTGCTGAGCCAATCGAAGGCGGATGGCAAGTAAACGAATGGGTAAAGAAAGGTGTAGTACTTTATTTCCCTATTCAAAAAATGGAAACTTTAGAAGCAGGTATTTTCGAATATCATGACAAGATGCCTTTAAAGAAAGATTACAAAGCTAAAGGTGTTCGTGTAGTTCCTGGTGCTTCTGCACGTCAAGGTTCTTACATCTCTCCTGGTACTATTTTAATGCCTAGTTACGTAAACATTGGTGCTTATGTTGACGCAGGTACTATGGTAGATACTTGGGCAACCGTAGGTAGTTGTGCCCAGATTGGTAAAAACGTACACTTAAGCGGTGGTGTTGGTATTGGTGGAGTATTAGAGCCATTACAAGCTGCTCCTGTAATCATCGAGGATAACGCATTTATCGGTTCTCGTTGTATCGTAGTAGAAGGATGTCGTGTTGAAACTGAGGCTGTATTAGGTGCTAACGTTGTATTAACCGGTTCTACTAAAATTATCGATGTTACTGGTGACGAGCCTGTAATCTATAAAGGTGTGGTACCTGCACGTTCTGTTGTAATCCCTGGAAGCTACCCTAAGAAATTTGCTGCTGGAGAATACAATGTACCTTGTGCTTTAATTATCGGAAAACGTAAAGAAAGTACTAACAAGAAGACTTCTTTAAACGATGCGCTTCGTGAGTACGATGTAGCGGTATAATTAATAGATGTTAGAATTTAGATATTAGATCGCTCCGCTGTTAGACTTGTTTATGATTAACAATAAGTCTTTAATTTTTAGTGAAGTTTATATATCTAAAGGATAATGTTACTGAAAATAAAGATCCAGATTTGAATTCTTCAAATCTGGATCTTTATTTTATTCACTTCTCAACAAACCGTCATTCCTGCGAAGGCAGGAATCTCCTCCAAGAAAGGTAACACCTCAACTGAATCTAAACAATACCTCGTAAAGTTGTCTACAAACGCTATATATAAAATATATTCAACTAGATTGAAATTCTAAACCCTAAGTGAGGGGATTCCTGCCTTCGCAGGAATGACGCCTCTTTCTATACCCGCTCTCCTAACAGCGAAGAGGTCTAATACCAGAGGAACTAAACTCTAAATATTCGGCTGCGGTGTTATTCTTAAATAAGGTTTTATTTCTTTGTATCCTTTAGGGAACAACTCAGCAATTTCTTCGTTCTTCACTGCAGGTACAATCACTGTATCATCTCCGTTATTCCAGTTTGCAGGTGTTGCTACTTTATGATAAGCAGTCAATTGCAAAGAGTCAATTACACGTAATAATTCATCAAAGTTTCTTCCTGTAGAAGCTGGATACGTTAAAGTTAACTTCACCTTTTTACTCGGATCAATAATAAATACAGAACGTACTGTTAATTTACTATCCGCATTCGGGTGAATCATATCATATAATTCAGAAACTTTTTGATCCTCGTCTGCTATAATTGGGAAATTTACTTCTGTATTTTGGGTCTCGTTAATATCCTTAATCCATCCTTCGTGTGACTCTAAACCGTCTACACTAAGTGCAATTGGCTTTACATTTCTCTTTTCAAACTCTGCACTATAATTCGCAACTGTACCTAATTCTGTGGTACAAAC
>CALFUO010000082.1 GCA_937929895.1 uncultured Aquimarina sp. | reverse complement strand
AAGAGCCAACTTTTGTACATGAAATCTATCAGTTACACGCTCTGCTTTCGGGAAGCATTTTTTGATTACTAGATTCATATTTGGAGCCATGTCTACGGTTACCTCTCTAACTATATTTCTTCTCTCTGGAGCTATTTTATGAAGCACTTCTATAATATCGCTAGCTTTAGTTCCTTTAATCATAGCTACAATACTACCTTTGAGACCATAAGCATCTTTGTTAGTTAGTATGGTATAAAGTTCTCCATTAGAGAGTGAGGTTTCATCTAAGCTTAGTCGTTTTCCTATGTTTTTACCATAGAGTAGCCATTCTTCAGCATGCTCTTTCTGTGGCCAAGTATTATAGTTACTAAGCTTATTTTTATAATGTAATTGTAGTCGTTTACCATTGATTTTGTAATAACCTCCAAATCGTTTAGCACTAACGGCATTGGTATCAAGAGATATCTTTTAAAAAAGAGGCAAACTCTTGAGTAATACGAGTGCCTTTAGCTACTAAATTCCAGTCTCTTTTTATTATTTTACCGTTGTCTACAAGAGTCCAACGCCTTCGTTTTATGTGAAGTAATACTGTTTTACCCCTTAAAGGAAAATCTTCAACTGTTATTTCTGATGAAAAACCTTTAGACCGAGCTATTTGTTTTTCATATTCTTTTGGAAGTACATTCTTCTCTTCTAAATAGAAATGAATCTGCTCTTTAGTAGACTTATGGCTAACAATAGCGAAGTATTCTAAAATACCTTGAGGTAATAAATAACGAGCTAATTCTATATCCAAAAACTCAAAATTTAGAAGCAAAGATAAATTAATCCCCAAGTTTTATACTTGAGCTTCTTCAACCTCATAATCACTCAAACCATACCACGTCTGTAAAAGATACATACGAAATAGTAAAAGCCCATCATAACTAGGTTTACCTGTTGCACTTTTTCCTTTTTTGTAATGTGAATCAATAATTGAGTTTATAGATTCCCAGTCTAAAAGCATATTTATTTGTGTGAAAAATTGCTTCTTAATTTTTCGTGTACGTAAATCGCAAATGCTATCGGCTAAAGTAGGAGTTGGAACTAATTTCATATCTACAAAATACGAAATCAATTCAAAATTCTAAAGTCCTCTTGCAACGATCTTAAAATGTTTGACCTAAGTTTGACCTGTATAAAAAGAAAAAGCCACTCAATTTCTTGAATGGCTTGTCTTTATTAAGCTCCCCCTTATGACATTAGGTCGAACCACTATTCAGTGTTTATAGGGGTTTCAAGAGACTCTCGCCCCCATTATTGGCTCGAAACATTTCTCTCGTTACCTCAAATTGCAGAAATAACATTATTAATAATAGAGTAGCTACACTAATTTTTCCAATAAAATCTCCATATCTACTATAAAAAGTTAAATAATCGCTTGGGTATAAGTCCCGTTTTAGAACGGCTGCTTTGTGTTCATCTATTTGTTCTAAAACATCACCTTTAGTATTCAAGATACAAGTTACTCCATAATTTGAAGAGCGAACTACATACCTTCTATTTTCAATAGCTCTCAACACCCCCATATTTTTGGTAAATTGAATAATCTCCTTAGAATCATAGAATCCCTCATTGAGATGCATAAAGATGAAGTTTGCTCCATTTCTAACATATTTTGTAAACTCATTTCCAAATAGAGTTTCATAGCAAATTAGAGAAGCGTATTTAAACCCAGATTTCCCCCTGATAACCTTTCCATCTTCTTTTCTAAAAGCATAATGTGAATGTCTAAATATTTTAGGTACAAAAGGAATTTTATATAAATATTTTGCATAAGGTGCAGATTCTCTAATAGGTACCATAACCTGTTTGACTCGATAATCGAAAGTATCTTTGTTTGACTGTATATTTATAATCCCATTGTAGTTTTTATACCAACCTTCACCTGCATGTGGACTTAAAACACTTTGATAAGCTTCTTTTTTATTAGATTTTTCCTTCAGTGTAATACCTGTTATTAGGTCTATATTTTGATTTTGGTAGAAAACTTTTTCGCTAGGTATTTTTAAAATCTCATTACTTATTACTTTATCTCCTTTTATCCAATGTTCACCTGTAATTGCTGTTTCTGGCCATAACACAATCTTTGTTCTGTCACTTACATGCGGGAATGTTAGGTCTGCATTATACCTCATTAATTCCTCTGGTGATACCGAAAATTTGAAATTGAAACAATTTGCATTCGTGTGTGCTACGAGTACTTCTGTAGGTTTTCCGAAATTAATTTTTTCTTGAGAATCATATAACCTTTTTGATAAATACAAGGGATATATTACTATTACAAGTATAGTTAAGCCAATAAAAATTCTTTTTCTAATAGAGGCTTCAATGATAAAACAAAAAAGAAGCGAGTTTATAAAAAGAATCCATAAACTTCCTCCTAGGACACCTGTAAACTCATACCATTGAATGTATTTGTAGATATCAGTTAAATTATTTCCGAGAATAAAATAAGGTATTCCAAAACCCCAATTAGAATTTAAAAACTCCAGAGACAGCCAGGATAATACAAATATGATTAAGCATAAATAAGGAGCAATATCTTTTTTTCTAAAGAGGAAATATAGAAAGAACGGTATAATGCTTGTCGTAAGGTAAAATACCGTACCTAAACATAGAAATAAAAAGCTGACTTGTTTGAAAAAAAATACCCTCTAAATATCCACACGAATAATATTACTATCAAATAGAAAAATGTTTTTTTTATGGACCTGAGATTATTTTCAATCAGAAGAAGTATGGGTACAAAAACAAAAAAAGAACTAAATACTATCGCTTCTGTATTCCAAGAATTACTGCTAATTAGAGCAAGAACGGAAATACATGCCAAGATGATATTATAACCCTTCTTTTTTGAAAAATTTTCAATTTTCATTTTTGCTTTTTTTATGAAAATAATCAGCCCAACGTATTTCTAAAAATTTAATAATTTCAAGATCACTCGCTCCATTATCAAATTTATCAAAACATGTTTTTAAATAACGGGATACAAGGGGCTTAATTTGATAATCAGGATTTCTAATTTTCTCTGCCGTTATATTCCAACTATTAAGTGTTTTTAGTAATTTTTGATGCGCATTGTATCGTATCTGGGCTTTTTTTACAAGTGCATCTTGTCTAGGGTTGTTTTTAGATGTCTCAACCAAGAACACTAATTCTTTTTCAAAATCTTCTGAGGAAGCCTCCGCTTCAATTTTTAATTGTTCAAAAGATTTAAATAGCAAGGAGTAATATTTTTCCTCAAAATCCACATAATCATTAAGGCATTTTAGATAGGCAATAGCTACTGTCTTGTAAAGTCTTTTGTCTTCTTTCTCTGCATCGATAAGCTGATTTTCTAGCTCTCTCAATTTCATTTTGTTTTTATTTTCTAAAAACTTGAACTCGTCTAGCTCAGTGATATTTAAAATTTGAGGGGTGATTTTTTTAGGGATATCTAAATAATGATATTTCTTGTAATCGATTTTAACCGTATCACTGTATTTCTTTTTCCATTCAGGAAATTTGATTTTAGGTCTTTTTAAGCCAAAGGCATAATTATATCCAAAAGTTGCGGTAAATTCTTTTAGCGTACTATTGGCATCGGAATTTCTTACTAACTGAATAGTATTAAGGCTAAAATTATGTTTTTTCTTAATTGAATATGTTCCACCTAGGCGAATATTTAATGCATTTGAAGAGGCAGATGTGTTTTTGGATTGATTGTAGGAAAGAGACAATTGTGTATTTAAGGTCTTTTTTAATAGTTGTTTTCCAATAGATATACTAGGGCCCCAAGTAGTAGCATCTTCCCTTCCAATAGTGTTATATGTTGCATTTACCGAAGAATTTAAGGAAATAGTGGAGGCTGTGAAGTTTATAGTATGCCCTAAACCAAAATTATGAAATGTAGAAGCATCTCCAAGCCTTACAACTCCTCCTTGTTCATTAGCGACGTCATTTAAGTTATAATTGAAGAATAGTGTTTGTGGTTGCTCCTTCTTCTCTGATAGTATGTAATTTATACCCAAACTTGCATTTTGAGATAATTGTCTGTAATCTAGATTCTCTACAGCTTCATCCGTGAGGTCACTATCATTTATATCTTCAAATTGACTTGGCTTTACATTGGTAAAAGAAGTTAGGTTACTATAAGACCCCGTTATAGTGGTTCGTTTATTAAGATTTAACGTAGCATTTGCTGCCCCAATAGTTCTAGATGTTTTATTCGCTTTGTTATTATTTAGATCATCTCTCTGTCTACCGATGTTAATATCTAAAGAAAGTTTATCATTGAAAAAGGTGTTGCTAGCATTTAAGGTAATATTCTCAAAATCATTATTAAAAAAATAGGCTCCGAGTGTTTCATAACCTGGATCGATTCTTTCATATCCCAGACCGACTCTTATACTACCAATAGTGTAATCGATATTAGTTTTAAAAGCATCAAAATTTGCTGTCGAAGTCGTATTAG
Organism: uncultured Aquimarina sp.; assembly: GCA_937929895.1. GTDB lineage: Bacteria > Bacteroidota > Bacteroidia > Flavobacteriales > Flavobacteriaceae > Aquimarina. The sequence goes on along the minus strand of CALFUO010000082.1, from coordinate 18,327 downwards.
GAATGAGAAAGCTCGTTAACCCTAATTTTTTATTGCTGAGTGACTGGCTTCTAAGGTCTTTAGTAATGGTCGTAGAAGCATACTCAGCTGATAAGGACCAGTTTTTGTTAAGCTTTGCTTTACCTCTTAAACTAATGGCAAAATTTTCTTGAGGAAGTACATTCTTCACTTCGGGGATACTATCTAAAGAACTTATATCATCCTTTGCATAGAATGAAGTAACCCCTAATTCCCATTTTTGTTTAATTAGTTCTGTTTTGAATCCGTATCCAAAACGTTCGAAAGCAGGTTGTGTTCTGGGATCAGGGTCATCGTTAGTAGCTTTTAATAATTGCCCTGCCATAAGTGCAATTTTTAAGGGGCCTTTGGGAGTAAGCTCTACACCACCTCCTGTAAACTGATGCCCATTTAGCGTGTAAGGAGAAAAAGACATAGATACTGTCCCTATATGCCCTGTAATCCATTTGTATTTGGGATGTAAGCTCAAGCGATTAAGGTTAAATGGTAGTTGATACCCTAAGTTCTCTCCCTGATTAGAGTAGTTGTAGGTTATAGGAATTGAAAAACTATAAATGGATACGTTCAATGTTCCTTGTGCAAAATAAGTAAACGGTTGTCTACTATTATTTTGCTTAGAATTATAAAATACTGAGTTAGCAGAAATAACTCCACTAATTTTTACGGGCTTACTTTTAGTTATCGTTTCAAAATCTATAGACTGAGAAAAGCCAATAGTAGGTATTATTAGTAATAGTAGATATGTTAATCTTATATTTAGAATAATTTGGGATATTATATTAAATAGTAAAACCACACATATAAATTACATGTGCGGTTTTATCAAATTAGTTTTATAAAATGTGTCTTATATTCTTTTCAAAGTTTCTGAGTAGCCTTCTCCAAATAAGATTAAATTTCCATTCTCAAATTTAAAATTTGATATTTCATCATCATCCTCATCATCAAATTTAAGGATAAACTCATCTCCTTTAACTTCAAAGTTTCCAGTAAATAGATCACCTTTTTCACAACCTGTAACTTCAATAGTACCATTTTCTAACACATCTTCAACTTCTTCATAATCTTGCCATGAAAATGTATTATCAGCCTTAATTTCGTAAACTTCTTTTAAATCACATTCGTTACTAATCTCTTCTCCATCTTCCTTAATACTAATCGTAATCCATTTACCTACAACATTGTCCTCATTTGATCCATTTCCAGAGTCATCATCACTACTACAAGCTAAAAACAATAAAGAAAGCCCTAAACATAAAATTGATTTTTTCATAAAATTTGATTTGGTTAATTAAAATTTCGAGCAAATAAACATTAGATAATCCTTATATACAAACATTTAACAAATTAATGTTTGTACAAACCGTTATTTGGTTTATGTTTACTACCCAATCTAATCGATGATTAATGAACAGAAAATTACTATTACTTGTTTGTTTTTTTATGTATAACATACTGATTACAAGATCAAAAGGGTTTTACTTCGGAAATAAAAATGAGGATATACCAAGTTCAATTTCTCAAAGTACATTAGACAAGATTGACGCTTTAGACAAAAAATATCCACTTCATAATCAGGTAACAAGAACTATTTTAGATGAGCAATATCAATTTTCACTAAAAAATATTTTAGAAGAGTACCCAACTTTGGAAAGTGAACTAGAACCAAGGAAACAAGCACGTGCAACATTTCAACAAATAATTGATGATAACCGATGGATTGACAGTTTCTCTAGTGAAGATGTACAAAGTCTGCCCGTGGGAATTAAAAAAGAGATTAGTAATGTAGAATATCAAGTAGGTTTTTCTAAGGCTTATTTTTCTAAAAACCATACTGAACTTACAGCATTTGTTCGTATCATATTACCTCAAACTAACGAGAGAGGAGAGCCAATAGAATTGTTTTTTGGTGCAAATAATGTAAAACTCACTCACGATGGTGGATTAGTTGGGGAATCCAATTTAGTATTATTAGGGGATGTCTTCATCCCTTTTAATGCTGGTAATTGGCTATTGTCATTAAAAGGAGGTTTTGATATGCAATCAGGTGTTACCCAAAATACGACTTATGTAACTATTGATTGCGATGGAGTAAAAGAATTTTCATTACTAGGAGAAGTACAATTTTCTAGAAAATTAGTAGTTCCTATAGATGAATTAGGTAATCAAGCACCCGAAACTCGCCCTTATCATAGATCAGATGGTTCTGTAACAAAAATACCTAACCGTGTTCGAGGAGGATTTTCCATGATTGCTAGTGATTGGAATGATATACTTGTAGACATCAGCCTATCCCCTTTTGCTTTAGCGAAACATCCCGATAAATTTCAGTTTACGGTAAATGAGGCGATTTTGGATTTTAGTGATTTAAGATCTCCAAATGTGGAGTTTCCTCCAATTTATCGTCAAAAAAACTTGTTTCAACCTTCTTTTGAAGCGTGGAGAGGTATTCATATTAACGCACTTCAAGTGGCATTGCCAAAAGAATTTAAAACGAGTAAAAGTATTTCTGAAAATAAGCGGATTACTTTTTCTGCCTACAATATGGTTTTAGACGATTATGGAGTCTCAGGAATCTTTGAAGCAGAAAATTTATTTCCTATAAATTCGGGAAGAACTTCAAAAGAAAAAGCGTGGGCCTATTCGTTAGATAAGATTGGAGTAGAAATTCAAGCCAATACACTTACTGGAGCAAGCTTTGAAGGTCAAATTATGTTACCATTGTCTAAATCAGGAACAGTTAAAAATGATAAAGGAGAAACGGTTGATAAGTTAGGTTTAGGGTATGTAGGATTAATCAGCGAAGAAGAATACCTGTTAAATGTGAATACGATCGATGCCTTGAATTTTGATATATGGCAAGCCAAAGCAAGAATAGCTGAAAATTCATCAATAGAAATGCGTGTGGACGAAGGAAATTTTAGACCTAAAGCTATCTTACATGGGACACTTGATATAAGTGCTAACCAAAAATCTAATGACGATATTTCCAAAAAGGAAGAAGGTTTTGCCAATTTTAAAGGATTGGTATTTGAAAACTTACAATTGCAAACCATATCACCTATTTTAAAAGTAGACTACTTTGGTTATGATGGCGAACTAAAATTAGCAAATTTTCCAGTGTCCATAGCTAATATTGGTCTAACTGCAAATGATTACGAGGCAAGTTTAGGTTTTGATCTAAATATTAGCCTTATGGGGAAAAAAGATAAAGGCTTTTCAGGTAGTACTCGTTTAAAAATTGTAGGTACGTTGGAAAATGAAAGAGGGAGACAACGCTGGGATTATAAACGTCTCGATATGAGTCGCATATTTATCGATGCTGATTTAGGAAAAATAAAACTTTCAGGAGGTTTAGACTTAATGCAAGATGACCCAATTTACGGAAATGGTTTCGCAGCAGAAATACAAGGTACATTTGGTGGTTTTGGCCCAATGAAAACTAAAGCTATATTTGGTAAAAAAGAATTTCGATATTGGTATGCAGATGCTATGATTAATGGCTTAAAAATACAGGCAGGCCCCATTCAACTTTCAGGTTTTGCAGGTGGTGCATCTTATCGAATGACGAGAAGCGCTGGAGTTTCAGTAGCAGAATTTTCTCCCTCAGGCTTATCCTATATTCCTTCAAATAATAGTGGATTAGGAGTAAAAGCAATGGTTATGGGAGGAATTCCTGATGAGGGTACGGTAAGTATTGGAGCAGGCTTTGAAATAGAATTTAATCGCAGTTTTGGAATTAATAGACTTGGATTCTTTGGAGAAGCTAAGGTAATGAAAGCCTTAGAATTTGCAAATCCTGCTGCAGCAATGCAAACACAATTAAAAGGAATTGTTGATAACGAAAAATTACAGAAAGCTTCAGAAAACTCGTTTTTTGACAAATCTAAAACGGATTATCCTAAGTCTACAGCATCAAAAGCCAATATAGAAGGGAATATTGGGATCAATTACGATTTCAGAAATAATGCTTTCCATGCAGACATGCAGTTATATGTTAATACTCCTGGTGGTTTTTTACAAGGTTATGGACCAGGAGGTCTTGCAGGCTGGGGTGTAGTGCATATTTCAGATGATGATTGGTATGCATATCTGGGCACCCCTTCTAAACGTGTAGGATTAAAACTAGGTGTTGGGCCTTTAACAGCAAGTACTACAGGATATTTCATGACGGGTACACAACTAGAAGGGAGTCCACCTCCACCCCAAGAAGTAGCAGACATTTTAGGCTTAGATATCCAACAATTGGATTATATGCGAGATGAAAATGGACTGCGTTCAGGAAGAGGTTTTGCATTTGGCACCGATTTTAGAGTAGACACAGGAGATTTACGTTTCCTAATGTTCTATGCTCGTTTTATGGCAGGAGCTGGTTTTGATATTATGTTGCGAGATTATGGAGAAGCTTCTTGTGCTAATACTGGTAAACAAGTTGGTGTTGATGGATGGTATGCCAATGGGCAAGCTTACGCTTATTTACAAGGAGAATTAGGGATTCGAGTAAAGCTATTCTTTATCAAGAAAAGAATCCCTATTATTGAAGCAGCCGCTGCCGTATTACTACAAGCCAAAGCACCTAATCCCATTTGGATGAGAGGATATTTAGGAGGAAGGTATAATTTACTCGGAGGGCTAGTTAAGGGGCGTTTTAGATTTAAGTTAACCTTGGGTGAAGAATGTATTTTTCAAGATGCTTCTCCACTTGGTGGGATTAAAATGATTGCGGATCTCACCCCTAAAGACAAAAGTACTGACATTGACGTTTTTGCTGCACCACAAGCAACGTTTAGCATGAAAGTAAATGAACCTATCGTAATTCCAGAAGATGACGGGGACAAAACATATAAGGTCTTACTAGATAAAATGGAAATTCGAGATTCACAAGGAAAGTTAATTGAAGGTGAATTAGAATGGGGTTATGGAAATGACAGAGTCACATTTTTTTCAACCGATATTTTACCCCCTGAAACTGATCTAATTGTTACTTGTCAATTAAGTTTTCAAGAATATGTAAATGGTGCTTTTAGAACAATTCAAATAGATGGCAAAAAAGCTACTGAAATTGAAACTAGAACCTTTCAAACTGGTATAGCTCCAAATCATATTCCTTTACATAACATAAAGTATTGCTATCCTGTAGTCGATCAAAAATTCGTATATCCTAAAGAATACAACACAGGGTATATTCAATTAAAAAGAGGGCAGGATTATCTATTTGATAATGCTATTTGGAAAAGTGAAGTTGGAATTTCTAATGACAAAGAAAAGAATCAAGGCATTTCGATGAAGTATAACTTTAGTGCAAATGAAGTATCTTATAATTTGCCTAAATTAAGTAATGAGGAGTCCTATATCTTTTCTATTATATCTTTCCCTAAAAACACAAAACCTGTACATGAAAATAATTCCGAGAGTAAAGAATTAGACACAGGAGGCATTTGGGATAATAAGATATCAGAAAATACTTATGAGATAGCTAAAAAGAGTGCGGATAATGTTTCTCAGGAAGGAACTATTGAAAGGCTTACATATAATTTTACCACTAGCCAATACAATACCTTTAATGGTAAAATGAAATCTATAAAGGCTAATAGTCACCTCTTCGATCAGATTTATAGCGCAATCTATTTAAGTACTCAAATTGAAAAGAATGAAGGTTTTGATATAGTTGAGCTTTTAGGGAATAAGTATTCAGAAGATATTTCATTAATTCAGTTAGAATCTACACTTAGTGACACTTATTATCAGAAAGATATTTTCCCCGTACTATATGGAATTCATACACCAACAAGCCAGTACCCAATATCGAGGGAAGTTAACCCATTAGGCTATATTCCCAAGAAAGCCCTAGCTATTAATTCTAATTATATCACAAGTCTCCAGTATGATTCTGATATTTTATGGAGACAAACTAGGTTTCCTTATAGATATGAACTTCCAGTGGTTTATTATTTAGATTTTATAGATATATATGACCAAGTATTAAATGCTCATGTAAATGGTTTAATCAATAATGGCAGTAAAATGTTAAATATTTTAGACAAAAATTATTTAGAAATGAGATACGGTAATTACCCTGTAAAAGCGTCTTATGTATTACCTGGAAATAAAAAAAGAACAGACTTTATTTACAAATACAAAAACCCTTTAAAATACAGGTTATAGTATATGAAACATCTTATATTTTTAATATTGTTGTTGCTACCTTTTCATGCTAGTATTTCTCAAATTAAAGAGTCTCATGAAGTAAAAGTATTAGCGAGAAGACAAGATAACAGAATTTTATTACGTTGGGCAACCACTACACCAACCTCTTGGGTAAAAGGTAATACTTATGGTTATCAATTAGAAAAGTTTGTAATAGCTAGAAATGGGGAACGGTTGGCGATTCCTGAAAATAAAAGTGACGATATAAAGGTGCTTTTTCAGCCAGATCCTTTAGAGTCTTGGAAGTCTATCGTCGAATCAAACGATTATGCTGCTATCTTAGCACAAGCTTTATATGGTAAAGGATTTAATGTAGAGAGTAGTAATAACTCAAATGATCAATTGTTACAAATCATAAATCAATCTAGAGAGTCTGAACAACGTTTTGCTTTTGGTCTTTTTGCTGCAGACATGAGTTTTAAAGCATCTCTAAAAGCAGGAATAGGGTATATTGATACCAATACTAAAAATAATGAAGATTATTATTATCGAGTAACCTCTAAAGTACCTTCATCAATTTTAGAAATCAAATCTGGAGGAACTTATGTCAAGATAAAAGATAGAACAAAACTCCCTAAACCAATTGACTTATTCTCTGTTCCCAAAGATAAAACAATCCTATTAACATGGGAATACGAATTGTTTAAAAGCCTTTATGTAGGTTATTTTGTAGAGCGGTCAGAAAACGGAATAGATTACACACCACTTCACAAAAAACCTTTGGTAAATATGAACGACTCTGAAAAGAGTAAGTTTTCTAAAATGCAATATTTAGATACAATTCCTCAAAATGATAAAAAATATTATTATAGAGTAAAAGGAGTCACTTCTTTTGGAGAGTACAGCCCTTATTCTGAAGTAGAATCAAATTCAGGTTATAAAAAATTAAATGACGTTCCTCATATCACTTCACATAAATTCTATAAATCAGGTGATGTAGAAATCAATTGGGAGTTTAATAAAAAAGCAGAAACAGATATTCAATATTTTACTTTAAATAGATCGATAAAGGATAAAGGGAAATATAAAATACTTAAAGAACGTATAAACAAGAACGAGAGAAGCATTATTGTCAAAGAGTTATTACCATCAAATTATTTTACGATTTCAGCGATCGGAAAACACAATCAAAAAACATCTTCTTTACCTGCATTTGTTCAACCCATAGATTCAATACCTCCAAATCCTCCTATCGGTCTAGAAGCCCAAATTGACACAACTGGCATAGTCAAAATAAGATGGAATCCTAATTTAGAAAAAGATATACTGGGATATCGGATATTTAGAGCACACACTGAAGAAGAAGAATACATACAATTAACAGTAAGCCCTAATTTGGAGGCAGCTTTTGAAGATAAAGTTGAATTAAAATCTTTAAACAATAGGGTTTATTATAAAGTAGTGGCTGTCGATCAACGATACAATATGTCCGAATATTCAGAACCTTTAATCGTTGAAAAGCCTGATTTAATCCCCCCTTCGTCTCCTATTTTTTATGAATACAAAGTTCTAGAAAAAAGTGTGCTTGTAAAATGGAAAAACAGTTCAAGCCCTGATATCAAATTATACAGACTTCTAAAAAAAGATACAAGCAATAATTGGAGTATCGTAACAGAATTAGGAGTAAGGAAAGGAATATCTGAATGGGAAGACACATCGGTAAAGAGTAGTACAAAATACACCTATACCATTTTTGCAGAAGATGAGTCTGGTTTGATTTCGCAGCCTTCTACTCCAATTACGATTACCACAAAAGCTTTTAGTAATGGAAACATCATAAAATCTTTTAACGGTTATGCTGATAGAACACACAAGAGTATTGTTTTAAAATGGAAATCAGAGTTATCTGTAAAGGAATACACATTATACCGATCTAAAAATAATGGAGTATTTAGTCTCTACAGACAAGGTTTATCAAATATTGGAGATTTCATAGATAACAGAATCAGCCCTAATAATGAATATCACTATTCTTTGAAAGCGATTGATATTGATGGAAACATTGAGTTTAAAAAAACGACAGTTAATTATTAATATTATGAAAAAGCTATTGTTGGTAATTTTTGTTGTTGCTTGTAATTTAAGTTCCATTTTTGGACAAGCTAGATATGAACTCACTTTCCGCTTAAGCTATGATCATGGAGACAATGGGCATTGTGGAGAGACACATTATAGAGTTTATTTCGACGATGGTTCCGAAGATTTTATTCGAGATCGATGGCCTCAAGGTAGACATACAAGAACTATTAGAAGGCAATATTCTGCAAATAAAAAAATAGTTAGATTTCAAATATGGAACAGAAGACATACAGGAAGTCGTTGTAAAAAGAGACATAGAAGAAATCATACCTCAACTATGAATTGGGGGATGGATTTTTGTGACTACGCTTCAATAAATGCAGGACAAAACTTCTTAGGGAATTCTTTATGGAATGAATCTTTAACTATTGAAACGAAGCCTATATTGTCTATCAATAGAGTGGATTCTCAATTTACAGTTGGTTACGATGATGAGTTTCCTGTGCAAGCCACCACAGGATTTAGACAGGAAGTATATGAATGGGATAATAGAATTAGTAATTATCATAATGCAGGTAGTTGGTTTAATTTAGATGCCAGAAAAGCAAGAAATCATAATACCAGTAGGCCTCGAATTACAATTAGTGACTTTTATCCTAGAAGAGTTATTGGGGAAAGATTTTATCTTCGAGTAAAACCTTGTAATCAATTCATTTCAAACATAATATCATATAGAATATTACCTTCTGCTCCGCATTTTGATGCTGCTAGCTATCAAAGGCCGAATTGCTACAATGAAAATGGTAAAATAAAAATTACCTTTGACAGACCTGTGAATACTAACTCTGAAGCCTTTAGCTTTGTGGTTAGAGATCGTTCAAAACCTATCTATGTAGGAGGTAGATTTGAAAGATATGATGTATTTAGAAGCTACACCATGAATGAGCTAAGACCTTACTTTAGCTCGAGTTATTCCCGAGAATTAATTTTACCCGATATACCTCATTCTTCTTCTGGCTATGAATTAGGATTCAACTCTTCTGGTAGCTATTTTTCATCAGGAAGGAATCATACTGCAAATGTGTGGACAAGTAGACCAACAGCCGTGGAATTCAATCTAGGTCCTTTTGAATCAGACGTAAAATGTAATGGTAATTCTGACGGTCATATTACCCTTGAAATGAGTGGGGGGAATTCTCAAAACTATCAGTACCAACTTTGGAAGAATAATGCTTTAGAACGTGACTGGAGAGACTTCGATCAATTACATGGTATTACAATATACAATACCCGTTGGGCAGATATATTTAACTTAAACAAAGGGACTTATAAAATAAGAATAAGAGATGCTAATGGGTGTGAAGCTCGTGATAGTGGAGGTTTAGGAAATATTATTGAAAAAGAAGTTATAATAGAAGAACCTGATCCTTTAAAAATACAATATGTAGTCTCAAACACAAAACAGCCTACAGCATTTGGGTTCACTGATGGACAAATAGAAGCTAGTATATCTGGGGGAACGATCTTCAATAACAATACATACGAAGTAGTGTGGAGAGATTTAAATGGAAATATATTGCCCACTTTAAAGATAAAAGACATAGACGGTTCAGGAAACCCACTATATCGTGTTCAATTAAAGGACATTCCATCTGGTAAATATTTTTTGACGGTAAAAGACAAAAATTTCACTAGTGCTGCTCCTAACAATACAACATGTTCAATCGTAAATAGTGATTATACATTAGGTCAACCTGACAGATTAGAAGCTTCGATTGCTATTACAAAAAATATTAGCTGTAATTCGGCTAACTTTTCGGGAAGCACCAATGATGATGCTATTTTAAAAGTAAGTGCAACGGGAGGAGTTCCATATACTTCTGGGGCTACCGTTCCTTATGAGTTCTTATGGGAAAAGAAAAACGGAACAAGGTGGACAGCTATTTCAAATACAAATTCTGATAAGAGTGAATTAAAAAATATAGGCAAAGGAGAGTATCGTGTTTATGTTAAAGATGCTAATAATGTAGCTTATGGAGCAACAAATGCAAATAAGACAAGAAGTATTCCTGTCAGTAAAGAGATCTTAGAACCAACCCCAATTACAATTACACCAACAATTACACACGTAAATTGTCATGGAGGCAATAATGGTCGAATCTCATTAACTATATCAGGCGGGGTACTTAAATCTGGTGCGAATTACCGTATTAAATGGTTAGGAAGTACCAGTATTTCTAGAAATAGAACCAATTTAATTGCAGATATCTACCGTGTAGAAATTACAGATTCGAATGGTTGTACTGCAACAATGAATATCGAGGTTAAGGAACCTATAGCGCCATTAGTCGTTAGGTATGCCACCAACATTAAACAACCGAGTGCCCCTAACTTTACCGATGGGTTTATCGAAGCTCGTGTAAAAGGAGGTTTACAGCCTGCTTCTTCCAATAACTATCAATTTACTTGGGGAAATAGAAGTGGAGTAAATTTAAATGCCAACGTGACTCAATGGTATGACTCTGGTACAAGAGAACAAGTATATCGATTGAATGACGTGGGGGAAGGTGATTATCGCCTAACCATAGTAGATGAAGATACCAGTACAGGGCAAACCTGTAGATATATTTCGCCTTTTGAAACCTTATCTGACCCACCAGCATTATCATTGCGCATTGAAAAAGTTCGAGACATTAGTTGTAATGCTTCGAATACTTCAGGTGATCCATCAAGTGATGGTGTGCTAAAAATAGTAGCTAATGGAGGTGTGCCTTTTACAGGAAGAGCTCCTTATAATTATGTATGGAAAAAGAAAAATAGTTCAGGTACTTGGATAGTTTTAGAGGCTCAAACAGCAATTCAAGCTAATGGACTTAACGATGGTGAATACGCTGCGAATATTATTGATGCTAATGGTATTACGGTAGGTAATTACACTAATAATAGATTGGTTACCGCTAGAGATGCCACGTTCAATTTACAAGAACCTCCTCTATTGGAAGTGTCTCTAAATGGACAAGACGTATACTGTAAGTCAGGTAATGACGGTTGGTTAGAAGCGACAATTTCTGGAGGAGTTCCTCCGTACAATGTGGAATGGAGTAATGGAACCAAAGTATTACGAACGAATCAATTAAATCACCGTATATCAAATTTGGTGACTAATAATTATAGTGTTACGATATCCGATACTAGAGGTTGTAGCATACGTAAAAATCAACTCATCGATGAACCAACAACAGCTGTTACGATTAATGTGGTAGATTTTAAACACCCAACGTTCTTTAATGCCAGTAATGGTTTTATCAAAGTTGAAATCACAGGAGGAACTGCCAATACTGATGGAAGTTATAACTATAATTGGAAAGATGCGAGAGGCGCTTCAGTCAATACGAAAGTGACCTCTTCCATAGTTTCAGGAATCTACACCTTACTTCTTGACGATATTTCTTTTGGAAAATATGAATTAGATATTACTGATACTAATTATAATAGTGCTACCAGCAAAGGAGGTTGTATAACTTCTAGCAATCAAGAATTGATTAATCCAACTCCTCTTCAACTTGAAATCAAGCAGACTGGAGAAATATCTTGTAATCAAAACAATATTACAGGAGGAAATTATAGTAATGGGGAGTTAAGCGCCATTGCTTCAGGAGGTATTCCTTTTGCATCAGGTCAGCCTTATATCTTTACATGGAAGAAGAAGAACGCTGCTGGGGTTTGGGAAGTACTTTCAGGAAGAACGACTTCAAAACTCTCCAATATTAGTGCGGGAGAATATGCTGCTAATATTGAAGATGCAAATGGTATTATTCTTGGAACTTATGTAAATAATGTATTAGTTTCTCCTACGGATAAGCTATTCATTTTACAAGAACCTGTATTACTAGACATTGATACTGATGTACAAGATGTATATTGTAAACGAGGTTCAGATGGGAAAATTGAAGCTACCATATTAGGGGGAACAGGGAAATTTGATATCAAATGGTACCCTACAAGTAATCCAAGATTTACGATTAAAGAAACCATCGCTACTTCGAATAGAAAAACGTTTGTTGATGATTTGTTAGTAGGGTCTTACACAATTGAAGTTAAAGATGAAAAAGGCTGTGTTATTACAAAAGATATTGAGGTAAAAGAGCCTAATGATCCATTAGCAATTAGTACGCTAATTTCCAGAGATCCTCAATATCATAATGCTACTAATGGGCAGCTCAAAGTAGTAGTTTCAGGAGGGACGTCTAATACGGATGGTAGTTATCATTACCAATGGTTAGATAAGAATGGAGTGCTAAGGAATCAAGGTTCAGGAGTTTCGGTCTCTGGTGCTTATGAAATTACTTTAAACGGTCTCGGTTTTGGAAGATATACTTTAGAAGTTGAAGATGCGAATTTTAGTAGTGCTACTACAACTAGTGGTTGTACGATTCAACGAAATTTTGACTTACAAAATCCATTGCCGTTGACCTTACGTATTGAAGAAACAAATCCAATTTCATGTCATCAAAACAATATTTATGGAGATGAATCATCGGATGGAGTGCTTAAAGCTATTGCTAGCGGAGGAGTACCTTTCGCTACAGGAGGTTTACCTTACATTTTTACATGGTCTAAGAAAAATACCGTTTCAGGAATTTGGGAGGTTTTACCAAGCCAAACGACAGCAACTGCTAGTGGGTTAAATAATGGAGAATATGCCGTAAATATAGAAGATGCCAATGGTATTGTATTCGGAACTTATGTAAACAATGTATTGGTAACCCCTAACCCAGTAATCTATGATTTACAAGAGCCTGATTTACTAGCGCTAAGCATTAATAAACAAGATGTCTACTGTCATGGGGGAAGCGATGGATTTATAAAAGCAACGATTTCAGGAGGAATTCCTCCATATACAATTACATGGAGTACAGGTAAAACCGAAACCATTTCAACAAATACTACTGAGATTATCGATTTACCTAAAGGTGATTACACTATAAATGTTATCGATGATCGAGGCTGTCAGGTGGATCAACTCATCCCTGTGAATGAACCCTCAAATGCATTGGGTATCGCTACAATATCAGCAAAAGACCCATTATACCATAATGCTACCAACGGACAGATTAAAGTATCTGTTTCTGGAGGAACATCAAATACGGATGGTAGTTATCGTTACCTGTGGTTGGATAAAGATGGGGTAATGGTCAATCAAGGTTCTGGAGTTTCAGTATCAAATGCCTATGAGATTACCTTAGATGGACTTGGTTTTGGAAAATATACGTTGATCGTAGAAGACGCTAATTTCGATAGTGCTACGACTACAAGTGGTTGTACGATTCAAAAAGAATTTGATTTGCAAAATCCTTTGCCATTAACCTTACGTATTGAAGAAACAAACCCAATTTCTTGTCATCAAAATAATATTTATGGAGATGAATCCTCTGATGGGGTTCTGAAAGCTATTGCTAATGGAGGGATACCTTTCACTACAGGAGGTCTACCTTACACCTTTACATGGTCTAAGAAAAATCCAGTATCGGGAGCTTGGGAGGTGTTACCAAGCCAAACGACAGCAACTGCTAGTGAGCTAGATGATGGAGAATATGCCGTGAATATAGAAGATGCCAATGGTATTGTATTCGGAACTTATGTAAACAATGTATTGGTAACCCCTACTCCAGTAATCTATGATTTACAAGAGCCTGATTTGCTAACGCTAAGCATTAATAAACAAGATGTCTACTGTCATGAGGGAAGCGATGGATTTGTAAAAGCAACGATTTCAGGAGGAATTCCTCCTTATACAATTACTTGGAGTACAGGTAAAACCGAAACCATTTCAACAAATACTACTGAGATTATCGATTTACCAAAAGGTGATTACACTATAGATGTTATCGATGATAGAGGCTGTCAAGTGGAACAGAAGACTTCTATTGAAGAGCCTTTAACTCCTCTAGAAGTATTGTTTACGGATTATGGACGTGTAAGTACTTTTGGGGGAAATGACGGATTTATAGAAGCTACCATTAAGGGAGGAACACCCTTAATGGATGGTTCGTATCATTTTGAGTGGAAGGAGAATACCAGTGGTACTTCGTTAACATCGCAAGTAACTTCTAGTATCAATAGTACAGGTGAATTTGTATTATTACTAAATCAGCTTTCCGCAGATTCATATAAATTAACGATTACGGATGCGAATTATGCGAACGCCACTACAAAAAAGGGTTGTGGAGTTATAGAAGCCGAATTTATTTTATACGAACCTATAGTTGCAGAAATCGAACTAGAAAAACCTATTTCATGTAATGGAACAAATACTTATGGAAACCCATTTGAAGATGCGATTTTAAAGGCAAACGTAAAAGGTGGTGCGCCATTTACTACTGGAGCAGCTTATAAATACGTTTGGAAAAAGAAAAATAGCATTTCAGGTGTTTTTGAAATTCTACCGAGCCAAACAGAAGTTAAGGCAACAGATTTGGGACAAGGGGAATACGCATTAAATGTGGAAGATCGTCTTGGTAATGTAATGGGAACTTACGACGGCTCTATATTATTAAATGCTTTAGATGATACTATGGTTATTGAAGAACCTACTTTATTGGAAATTATTACAATTTCTAAAACAAAGGTTTCTTGTGTGGGTAACGATGGTACAGCTACGGTTTCATTTACAGGTGGAACACCCCCTTATAGTATTATTTGGAATAATACGGATAAAGATACCACTGCAACAGCAGATCATTTGACTCCAGGTATTTTTACTGTTCATATTACAGATGCCAGAGGTTGTGATGTAGAACAGCAAGTTGAAATACCACCAATAGATAATACGAGACAAGATGAGTTAGAGCATATTGATATTACATGTTTAGATTATTCCGACGGACGCATTACCATAAAAATGCGCGATGGTTTAGGGCCATTTACCTTTGGCTGGAGGCGTGCTGGAACGGGTTTAAAAACAGAAAAAATCCCTTCAGGTAGTTATCGCTCGAATATTACCTATGAAAACGAGAACAAACCTTTTAATAAGCCAGAAGAAGGCTACACTTTAACCAATTTATTTGACCCCGTAACAGAACAATTGCAATTAACGGATTTAATACCTGGTGTATACGAAGTTATAGCAACGGATGTTAGAGGTTGTAATTATGGTGCAACTTATCGTATCATTCAACCAGCAACACCTCTTAATGTTAAGATTGTAGATCATAAGCAACCCAGCGCTCCACTTTTTACAGATACTTTTATTGAAGCCAGAGTTTCTGGAGGGAATTTGTTAGGAAATACGAGTTATCGATATCAATGGACACGACAAGAAAATAGTCAGGAGGTTACTGCAAATACTGTAGAAACTTTGGACACTATGACAGGAGAAATTGTATTACGATTGGAAGGGGTAGGTAAAGGTACTTATAGACTCGAAGTTAATGACTATCCAGTGGCACCACATGTAAATCCTAATGGTTGTTTTGTAGAGGCAACTTTTAAATTAGTTGATCCTCCTCCCTTAGAGTTAAAAGTAGAACAAACAGCCATTATTTCGTGTAATCATCAAAATGTATTTAATGATCCTTACAGCAATGGAGAGTTAACTACTAAAGCTACTGGAGGCGTACCTTTTACTACAGGGCTGCCTTATGAATATACGTGGAAAAGAAAAGATACTAATGGGGTTTGGATAGTGCTTCCTTCCCAAACAGGACCTGTCGCTTCAAATCTGATTTATGGAGAATATGCGGTTAATATTAAAGACGCTAATGGTATCATTTTAGGAACTTATGCCAATAATCTTTTAGTACAAGCCACTGATAAAGTATTTATAGTAGAAGAACCCCCATTACTCGACGTTTCTCTAGCTAAACGAGATGTATATTGCAATGATGGAGACGATGCTTGGGTACGTGCTACCATTACAGGGGGTACACCACCGTATACCGTACTATGGAATACGGGTCAAGAAGTTCGAAACACTATAAATCCGACTCATGAAATTTCGGGACTTGCTAAAGGCAATTACGAAGTAATTATCACCGATAGTCTAGGGTGTAATGTTATCGAAAATATAGATGTAGCCCAGCCAGAGCCATTACACTATTCTTACACTGATTTCGATAGACCGTCTGTATATGGTGCAAGTGACGCTTTTATAGAAATGACGGTAAGCGGAGGGACAAAATTTGCCGATAACACCTATCGCTATCGTTGGATAAATAGTGCTAATCAGAATTTGAGTGCGCAAGTAACGACAAGTTTTAATAGTACAGGAGACTATATCATTCGCTTGAACAATATTCCTGCGGATACCTATAGATTAACCGTTGAAGATGGTCATTTTGACCCTGCTATTGCTAAGGAAGGGTGTACGTTTATCGATAGCGAATTTACGTTGTACGAACCTTTATTTGCAGAGATCAGTATTCATCAAGAAATTTCTTGTAATGCAGCAAATGAGCACTTGAACCCTTCTAGCGACGGTTGGTTAAAAGCTGATGTAAAAGGAGGTGTACCGTTTACCTCTGGACAAGCATATGATGTAGTTTGGAAGAAAAAGAACCCAAGAACAGGAGTTTGGGAAGTCTTATCGGGTCAGCAGTCCTTCTTTGCTTCTAATATAGGCGCTGGAGAATACGCCTTTAATGCTACCGATCAGCGTGGTACTGTGATAGGACGTTACCGACAAGATCAATTGATTGAAGCCACTGATGAAACCTTTATTTTTAACGAACCTGATTTATTAGAAGTAACTATTACGCATACTGAAGTTGATTGTACCATTGGTAACGATGCTACGGCTACCGCAACTATTACTGGGGGAATTCCTCCATACCAAATTGAGTGGTCTACAGGAGCTACAACATCCAGTATTTCGGACTTAGAACCTGGCAAATACTTTGTCGCTGTTACAGATGCTAGAGGTTGTATTGCTGAAAATCGCATTACCATAGAAAGCCCTAAGCGTCTTCGTTTAAAATTAGTAGCCAAAAATGACCCTGATTGTCACAATGGTGTCGATGGAAGCATAGAAGTCGAAGCTAAAGGAGGAGTACCTCCTTATAGTTACGAATGGGATAACGGAATTTTAGGCCCTCGTATTACAGGACTGCCTGAAGGAAGCTATACGGTAAAAGTAACTGATAGTAATCTAAGGAATGGACGCTGTGCCTACGAAGAAACCTTCGAGCTAGGGAACCCAGAGTTAATTCCGATTGATCTAGGGGAAGATCGCACTCTATGTACAGGTCAAGTTTTAGATTTAGATATTACGATCGATGCCCCAAGAGCTACCTATCTATGGGAAAGTCCTAATGGATTTAGAAGTACCGAAGCTGTAGTTGGCTTAACTGATGCTGGACTATATACGGCAACGATTACGAATGTGTTAGGTTGTGAAGTCAGTGACACCATCGAAATTAAAAATAGAGAACAGTTAATTGAAGCTGAATTTTTGGTAGCGACAACAGCACAAACCAATAAAGAAATAGCTCTGGTAAATGTGTCATCACCCCGCCCAGAAAAAATTGATTGGAATCTTCCTGAAGGTGTAGAAGTCGTGACAAAGGATAATGACTTAGTAACCTTAATTTTTAAAGAAGCGGGTAATTATAACTTGGGACTACGAGCTTTTCAAGGCGATTGTTATGCGGACTATACTAAGCAAATATTTGTTGAAGAAGGACAAATTAGCGCAGCTGATTTTGTAGAAGAAGGAGACTTTATTAAAGATGTAATCGTATTCCCAAATCCTAATAATGGAGTCTTTAAAGTAAAAGTAGCACTAAAAAGAGAAGCTACCGTGTCTATGCGTTTGATGTCTATTATCAATGGTGAAGTCGTCGATAATATTGTTACTACACCAAAAACAGAGCATCTCGTAGATTATAATTTGAATCTAAGTGCAGGAACCTATATTTTAATTGTTGAAACTAAATTTGGAAATGCCATCCGTAAAGTCATAATGAACTAATGAAAAATAGACTTATTATATTATTTCTTTTACTGTCTTCCATATTGAAGGCACAGATATTTCCTGTTCAGGTGACTCCTATAGTTGTCCCGCCTTATAGCGTAGTACTTTCTGAA